>JAAYZY010000381.1 GCA_012514615.1 Chloroflexota bacterium
CGACAAACGCCCTGTTGACTTCTGCTACATTCTGTGGCATGATGGAGCTGTCCGCAGTCTGAGCGCGAGGAGGCGACTATGAGTCTCGAACAACTGGTTGTTTGGATCGTCGTGGGCGCCATCGCTGGCATCTTGGCCGGGGTCGTCGTTAAGGGCGTACCCTACGGGCTGCTGGGGGCCATCGTCGTGGGCATCGTGGGCGGGTTCATCGGCGGATGGCTCTTGGGGCTGCTCGGCGTCTCCCTCGGCAGCGGCATCTTGGGGCAGATCCTAACATCGTTCATCGGCGCGGTCGTCCTGCTGCTCATCCTGGTGTTCCTTCGGAAGAAGTAGCCAGCCGACGCCCTGACGAAGGCAGGGCAGCAACGCTCAGCCGTTGCCGCAGGGGCAGGTAGGCTCTCCAAGCCGTGGCGAGCCCCCGTCGTAGGCCATGGCAGCAAGCTGAGCCCAGGGGTAACCAAGGCAGGGTGGGGGATGCGACAAGCGTCTCCTACCCTGCTGCTTTGCTGCCTCGGGGCAGGGCATGGGCAAGAGCGCCGCGCAAGGGGCGGCTGCCCCAGCCCCCTTACGAGAAGCCCAGGCCGCGCTCCTTCAGGCTGACGAAGCGGCCCTGGGCCACGATGAGGTGATCCAGCACGTCGATATCCAGCAGGCGGCCCGCTTGGGCCAGCATCTCCGTCACGCGCACATCCTCCGGCGAAGGGGTAGGGTCGCCGGAAGGGTGGTTGTGCACCACCAGGATGGCCGCGCAGTTGGCGCGCACGGCATCGCGGAACAGTTCGGCCACCCGCACGGTGCTGGCATTCAGCGACCCCACATAGAGCTTGACCATCTCCTTGAGGCGATAGCGGGTGTCCAGTAGCAGCACCCACATCTCTTCCTGCTCCAAGAGCCCCATCTCGGCCATGAGGAGGTCTGCCACATCGCCGGGCGAGCGCACCTGCAGCCGCTCTTCCGGCGCGGCCACCAGCAGGCGTCGGCCCAGCTCCAGTGCAGCCTTGAGCTGGGCCACCTTGGCCGTGCTCAAGCCGCGCTCGCGGCACAACTCAGCGAAGCTAGCCCGGGCCAAGCCCGGCAGGCCCCCGTAACGGCTCAGCAGGCGCTGGGCCATGAGCATGACGTTCTCGCCCCGCTGCCCCACCCGCAGGATGATGGCCAGCAGCTCCACCGTGGAAAGCGCCGCCGGCCCGTAATGCTGCAAGCGCTCACGAGGGCGTTCGGTAGAGGGCAACTCCTTGATCGTCGGGTGATACTCAACCGAGGCAGACGCTGGCGACACGGGACGGGCCTCCTCTCCCCACAGGGTGCAAAACGGCGCAATCGCCACACCCCCGCATCTTACACCACCGCAGCAGGCGAGTCAACAGGGGGCAAGTCACTTCCCGCTGCCCAACGGGGAGGTGCGCGGCTCGGGCCTGACGGACAGGGCAGGCTGCGGAGGTCGCACGGGTGCTCGGGGCCTGCCTGACGCTAAGGTCCAAGCCTGGACAGCCCCGTGAGCGCCCCGGCTCAACGCAGAAGCGCCCCGCACACCGAGACCAGGGAGCCGCCCTGGGCATCTGCTGGGCAGAGGGCATAGCCGGCTCGCACGCCTTGGCTCTGGCCCAAGAAGCGCAGGGCCATGTAGATGGGCGGCAAGCCGCACACCCGGCGACGGTCGCCTTCGTCGGCGATGGCCGCCAAGAAGGCTTCGGCATCGCCGGCCTCCAGAGCCGCCAACAGGGCCTCATCGGCTGCCTGCAAGCGGGCCCGTTCGGCCCACCCCAGCGGCGTTGGGTCGCCAAAGGCCGGTCCCACATGGGCCAGGTCGGCGGCTGCCACCACCAAGACCTGCCGCCCTGCCGTGGCCTCTGTCAACGCTGCCAGGCAGGCGTTCAGCGCGGGGTCCTGGGCGGCGACGCGCTCGCCTGCCACGAAGGGAGCGAACGAGCCGCAGAGCACCGGCACCAGGCCCGGCGGCCGCTTGCCGGCCAGGTAGTGCAGCCAGACCGCCGCTAGTTCGATGGCGTGCTCGTGGCGGTGGTGCAGCTCCTCAGCGAAGGCCACCTCCGGACCTAGCGCCTCGGCCACAGCCTGCACCACGCCCATCTCGGTAGGCAGCAGACCCCAAGGGGTGGCATACTGCTGTGTGGTGAGGGTCAGCCGACCGGGGCTGCCGGCGTGGTCCGTACCGAAGATGATCACCAGATCCGCTTGGCTCACCGCCTGCGCCGCCGCCCCCCAGACCCCGGCATACACCGCGCCGCCCCGAGCATAGTCGATGTGGGGGCTCACCAGACCGCGCCAGGCGGCCTCAGTTGACGCCGGACTTGGGGTCGCGGCCAGGTAGCCTTCCAGAAGCTCCCGCAGGGCCTCCGGCTCGGCCGGGTAGGCGCCTCCGGCAGAAGCCGGCGCCCGATAGGGAGCAGAGCGATACCGCCGCAGCGCCTCGGCCAACGCCGCCTCCGCCCGAGACCCTTCCAGAAGCAGCGCCTCGTCAAGTTGGGCCACCAAGGCGGCCAGCTTCTCCTCCGCCATGAGCCGCCCAGTGCGCACCGCCAGGGCCGCCCGCAGTCCGCTTAGGTCGCGAGTGCCATCGCAGAGGGCCAGAAGCGGCCCCCACTCGGCCGGCAGCAACAGGGGCCCGACGGTCAGGTGCAAGGGATCCTGCAACAGGAAGCTCTGGCGCCCCTCGTGCGTGACCGGCCGCACCTCAAGGGGTCGCAGCTTCGGCCGCATCGCCTTCCTCCTCCTCCGCGGGCGGCGTCCAGCTCGGTTGCCTAAGCCCCAGGGAAAGGAGCGCCCCCGCCACCAGGAAGCCGGCCACCAAGCCAAAGACCGGGGCGTAGCCCAGGCGATCCACCAGCACACCGCCCACCAGGGGGCTCAGGGCGCCCACGCCCAAGAACGAGTTCATCAGCCCGATGTAGAGCGGGCGCTCGTCGTCCGGCGTCACATCCAAGAGGTAGGCCGAGAAGACGATGCCTCGGCCGCCCTCGCTGAAGCCCGACATGAGGAAGACCAGGGCGAAGAGGTAGGGGGCAACGCCCAGCAGCGTTGGGACCCGCACCACCAGCGCC
>JAAYZY010000382.1 GCA_012514615.1 Chloroflexota bacterium
AAGCGAGGGTCTGCCCCGCGCCGTCCAGCAGGCGAGCGGACACTTTGTAGTTGGCAGGCGGCGGCTGTTGGACGCCCCAGTAGAGGGTTGCCCGCACCACGGGGGCGCCATGCCACTGACGTGTGGCGATCTCGTAGCCGTCCAGGCGGACCGCCGGCCCTAACGGCGCGTCCAGGCGCTGGGGCGGCACGATCGTTGGGCCTTGCCCCTTGGGGTAGACGCGGACCAGCGGCCCCACGGCCCTCAGGCTGTACCGCGCCGGCGCGCAGAGAGTGAATGCCTCTCGGCAGGGGAGCTCCCGAGTGAGGTAGACGCTCTGCCCTGCCTCCAGCGCCGCGTCGATGGCGGCCAGACGGTCCGGCTCGGCGTCGGCCGCCACGGTGTGCAGCTCCCGGCCCAGGCCGACCGCTTGCTGGAAGTAGCGGACCAGGGTGGTCTCGCCCAGAATGCCGATGAGCACCGGCTTCACACCCAACGGCTGGGTGAGGACATCCAGCCCGTAGTCGTAGACGCCCCAGTCCTGGCTGCGATCCATGGCCTGGTAGTGCCCGATCCCGGTGTAGATAAGCCAGCCCAGGGCCGCCAGGGCCAACACCCGACCCACGGCGATGGCTCCGCGCCCGAAGCCCCGCTCCCGCAGCGCCTGCCCCAGGTCGGGGCCGGCAGAGACGCCAGCCCCCACCAACAGGGCCATCAGCAGGAACGCCGGCAGGAAGAAAACCTCCACATCGCCCACGCGGTAGCGTAAGGCAAATGCCAACTGTATGGCCAAGGCTACGGCAACCAGCAGCCACTCCTTGGGCCGGCGCAGCAGCAGGTTCACCAGGCCCAGGCCGGCCAGGGCTAGCCCGACCACAGAGAACTGCTCCTTGAAGAGGCTCCAGTAGAAAGCGGCGTCGTAGGAGCGGGCCAGGGGATTCTCGCCGAAGAAGACGGTGTAGCTGCTGGCGGTGACCCAGGCCCAGAACCCCTGCCACGTATGCACATAACTGCCGTCCAGGGAGGTGGTGACCTGGGCGCGCCAAGGGAGGTAGGCGTAGAGAGCCAAGGGGAGCGCGGCAGCCGCGACGAAGGCCAGAGCGGTGTTCCAGAAGCTGGGCGCGTGGCGGCGGGAGAGCCAGCGGCCCCGAGTGGAGCGATAGGTGAGCAGCGTTGTGGCTGCGTAGACCCCCAGGGCCGGCAGCGAGAGCAACGTCATGCGGTGGTGCGTCAGGCTGAGGCCCACGACAAGGGCTACGCCCACGGCCCGCGAGCGCAGCGCCCAGGCGTCGCCGGAGCGGGCCCAGCGCACAGCCAGGACAAAGACCGCCGCCATGAAGAGGCAGTGCAGGGCGTAGACCTCGGCAATGGTGGCTTGCGACCAGAAGACGGGCGACAGCCCCAACGCCACGGCCGCGGCCAAGGCCCCGGTGCGGCGTAGGCTCAGGGCTCGCCCCAGGCCGTAGACCAGAGCCAGGCAGGCCGATGCGGCCACCGCGGAGAGGAGGTTGACCCGACGGGCCACGTCGCCTAGAGGCAGGCGGGTGAAGGCATGGCCCAGCAGCGTATAGAGGGGATAGCCAGTGGGGTGGGCGATGCCCGGTTCCAGACAGACGAGCTGGAACTCCAGGCTGTCGTCGAAGAGGGTGGCCACGGATGGGGCCAAAGTGGCGGTGTAGAGGATCAGCGCGGCCACGCCAAGCAGCAGGGCCAGGCTGACGTCGGTTTCCCGTTCCCACAGGCGGCTGGGCATTTCCGTGAGTCCCTCCGGCGACCATTATACCACAGGGGGATGGGCCCTTCCAATGACTACGTCGACGCGGCCAGGCCGGGGGAAGAGGTTCCTCGCCCCGGCCTGGTCTGCCATGCAGGTGAGCCTATTCGTGATCTGGAAGGGAGCAGGAGGGTCCGCGGTCGTCGCCTGCGCCCGGCAGGCTGCAGACTTCACCTTGGGAAGTCGCCGACGGAGGGGGCGCGGCCGTGGCCTGCGGGGCGTCGTTGGCAGCTGGCGGCGCGGCTGGCCCATGTCGGCGGTGCCGCACCACGATGGCCAGCGCGGCCAGGACAGCTACCACGGCCGGCAGAACCATCTCGAAGCGGATGCCGTTGATCATCCACTGGTCCACACGCAGGTACTGCACCCAGACTCGGCCCAGAGGGTAGAGGATGAGGTAGCCCGAGAAGACGTCGCCGTCCATGAGACGGTGGGCGAAGCGCCGGGCCACCCAGAGCAGCACCAGGCACATGGTCAGGTTCCAGATCGATTCGTAGAAGAAGTTGGGGTGGAACCGCTCAAACTGCTCATAGCCCGGGAGGCGGTGCGCCGGGTCGATGTAGATGCCCCACGGCAGGTCGGTGGGCCGCCCGTAGAGCTCCTGGTTGAAGAAGTTGCCCCAACGACCGATGGCCTGGGCCAGGAGGACGCCCGGAGCCACGATGTCCAGCCAGCGTAGGAAGCGGAGCTTGTTGCGGTAGGTGTAGATGGCCAAGGCGATGATGCCGCCGGTCACGGCGCCGAAGATGCCCAGCCCCATGAAGCCGCCTCGCCAGAAGGCGATGATCTCAATGGGGTTCTGCAGGTAGTAGCGCCAACCGATGCCGGTGAGATAGGAGGTGGAGATCACGTGGTACAGACGCGCCCCGATGATGCCCAGGATGAGCACCAAGCTGAGGGCATTCCAGACGTGCTCGGGGTCTTCGTTGCGGCGGCGGGCTTCCACTGTGGCCAGCCACGCGGCGGCCAGCACGCCGGTCACCACCAGCAGGCCGTACCAGCGGATCGCCAACGGGCCGATGCGAACCAGGATCGGATCCATGCGCTCCTCCAAGGGCTGAAAGGTCTAGCGGGCAGCCAGCATTATACCACAGGAGGGTTGCACGGGCGAACCCGGGGCATGGGGGAGGGTGCGGCTCTGGCTAGGCCCCTGCCCGCACTTCCACGCCCTCTCCAGCCACCACCTCGCCCACCACCCAGGCTTGCTGGCCCCGGGCCCGGTAGCGTTCCAGGAACCGCTCGGCGGCGTCGGATGGCAGGGCAATGAGCAGGCCGCCGGAGGTTTCAGGGGTGAACAGAAGAAGCTGCATCTCCCACTCGATGGCAGGGTCGAAACGAACGTGTGGGCCCACGGACTCTTGGTTGCGATTGGCCCCGCCAGGGAAGAGCATCTCGTCGGCGTAGCGCTGGGCCCCTGGGTGGAAGGGGAGCTGGTCGAAGTGGAAGCGCAGGCAGACGCCGCTCTTCTCGGCCATCTCCTGGGCGTGGCCCAACAGAGCGAAGCCGGTGATGTCGGTGGCAGCATGGAAGGGGCCTTGCTGCATCACCTCGGAGGCGGTCTTGTTCAGGCGGGCCATCCAGTCGCTGGCGGCAGCCGCGTGCTCGAGCTCGGCCTGGTCGCTCTTGAATGCCGTGGTGATGATGCCCACGCCCAGCGGCTTGGTGAG
>JAAYZY010000035.1 GCA_012514615.1 Chloroflexota bacterium
ACGACGCGCGCACCGTGGGCTACAACTTCGCTTTCGGCCTGGCCCTCTCGGTGCTGCGCATCGCCAAGGCCCACGGCGGGCGGGCCTATTCCACCGGTCTGTACTTCGCCAGGGAGGCCGAGCGTGTGCTGGGCAGCCAGCGGCTGGAGGCCTTGCGCCGCTTCAAACGCCAGGTGGACCCCCAGAGGATCATGAACCCGGGCAAGGTGGTGGATGGGTTTCGGGTGCTGCCCGCCTTCATGGGGCTAGCCGGGGCGCTGGAGCCGGCGGTGCGGTTCCTAGGCAACCGATCTGCCGCGCCCATCGGTGAGCGCATCGCCGGTCAGGGCCGTCGGGGCATCCCCGACGACGTGGCCTGGTACGCCTACACCTGCTCGCAGTGCGGCTACTGCGTCAACCCCTGCGACCAGTACTACGGCCGGGGTTGGGAGTCGGAATCCCCCCGAGCCAAGTGGTTCTTCTTGCGAGAGTACATGGCCGGCCGGGCCGAGTTCACCCAAGAGTGGGTGGACAAGTTCCTGGCCTGCACCACGTGCGAGCTGTGCAACGTCACCTGCCCGCTGGAGCTGCCCAACGAGCCTTCGTGGTTGGCCATGAGGGGTGAGCTGATCCAGGGGCGCGGCAAGATGACCTTCCCGCCGTTCGAGGTGATGCGCGCCAGCTTGCGCAAAGAGCACAACATCTGGGGCTCGTACCGTCACCGCCGCGCCGACTGGATCCCAGAAGACAAGAAGCACATGATCTCCGAACGGGCTGAGATCGGCTTCTTCCCCGGCTGCACCGCCAGCTACGTGGAGCACGACATCGCCCAGGCCACCGCCTGTCTGATGCACAAGGCCGGGTTGGAGTTCACAGCGTTGGGCGAAGACGAGGCCTGCTGCGGAATCCCCATGCTGGTGGCCGGCCTGTGGGAGACGTTCCACGAGATCATGGACCACAACATCGCAGCCATGAAGGCGCGCGGCGTACACACCGTGGTCACCTCCTGCCCGGCGTGCTGGTTGGTCTGGGAGCACTTCTACCCCGAGTGGCACAAGCGGCGCGGCTTGCCCGGCGAGTACCCCTTCCAGGTGCGGCACTACAGCGAGGTCTTGGCTGACGCCCTGGAGGCCGGCACCCTGACCCTGGATCGTCCCATCCCTAAGCGCCTCACCTGGCACGACTCGTGCCACATGGGGCGCGCCGGCAGCATCTACGAACCGCCGCGGCGGCTGCTTCAGGCCATCCCCCAGGCCGAGTTCGTGGAGATGGAGCACAACCGCGAGCATGGTCACTGCTGCGGCTCGGTGCTGAGCCTGGTGGCCGACCCGCCCGCGGCGGCCCGTATCGGCGACATCCGCCTGCGCGAAGCCGACGACGTCCACGCCGACGCCCTGGTGAGCACCTGCCCGTGCTGCCAGGTGCAGCTGCGGGTAACCGCCCAGAAGACCGGCCGCGATCTTCCCATCATCGACTTGGCCCACCTGCTGTGCGAAGCCACCGGCGTGGAGCACGCCGACCCCACCGACTACGCCTTGGAGATGTGGGCCACCTTCGAGGCCATGATCCACCTGCTGAAGCCAGAGGCCATGGCCGACCTGATGGCCGAGCTGTTCCCGCAGATGTTCGCGGCCATGCCCGCACCCATGGTCTGGATGATGAAGGCAGCCAAGCGTGTGCCGCCCATGCTCTCGGCCATGAAGCCGGTCATGCCAGCCATGCTGCCGGCGTTGGTGCCCATGCTCATGCCCAAGGTGATGCCGGATATGCTGGCGGCGGTGGAGAGGCGTGTGCCTATGCCCGACGAAATGAAAGAGCAGATGCCGGACCTCATGCCCACAGCCATGGAGCGGCTGCTGCCCAACATGCTGCCGCAGTTGGCCCCCTTCATCGTCCCCCGCATGATCGACTACATTCGGGAAGAGCTGTAACCCTTCCCGACCGTTTGGCGACCGGAGACGGGGGCGTGGCTCCGCCCCCGTCTCCCCGGCCAGCACCCTGGCACACCTCCTGAGCGCGGTTGACGCAAGCCTACCCCGATGCTATAATCGCCGCACCCCCATGGCGCAAGCTCGGCGCGCCCAGGCAGATGGAGACACAGCGGGGGATCGAGGAGCGCGATGACAGCCGCTACGAAGAAGGCGATGGTCGTTCTGCCCACCTACAACGAGGCAGAGAACCTCCCCAAGATCGTCCCAGAGCTCTTGGCGTTGGATCTGCCCGGCCTGCAGGTGTTGGTGGTAGACGACAACTCCCCCGACGGCACGGGCCAGCTGGCAGACAGGCTGAGCGAGGAGTATCCGGGCCGCGTCCGCGTGATGCATCGCCCAGGCAAAGAGGGGCTAGGCACCGCGTACCTGGCCGGCTTCCGGGTGGCCCTGGCCCAAGGCGCGGACCGGGTTGTGCAGATGGATTCCGACTACTCCCACGCCCCGGCCTACGTGCCCACCCTGGTGGCCCAGGCCGACAGCTACGACGTAGTGGTGGGGTCGCGCTACGTGCGCGGCGGCAAGTTGGACGAACGGTGGGGCGTGGGGCGCTACCTGCTGAGCTGGTGGGCCAACAGCGTCTACGTGCGGCTGATCTTGGGGCTCAAGGTGCGTGATGCCACGGCTGGGTTCAAGTGCTGGCGGCGGGAAGCGCTGGAAGCCATCGACCTGGAACGGGTGCGCTCCAACGGGTACATCTTTCAGGTGGAGATGGCCTACGTCTCTGAGAAGCTAGGTCTGCGGGTGACGGAAGTGCCCATCTACTTCGAAGACCGGCGCATCGGCCAATCCAAGATGTCGATGCGAGTCAAGCTGGAAGCAGCCTGGCGAGTCTGGACCCTGCGCAAACGCTATCGGGATCTCTAAGCCCCCGACCCGGCCACGGCCGCCCTACTCCACCGGTTCGAAGCGGTAGCCGGTGCCACGCACGGTGACCAAATGCGTGGGGTGTCGGCTATCGTCTTCGATCTTCCGGCGCAGCCAATGGACGTGCACATCCAAGGTGCGAGTGTCGCCCACGTACTCTGTATCCCACACCTGCTTCATGATCACCTTCCGCGAGAAGACTCGGCCGGGGTTGCGCATGAAGAGCGCCAGCAGGAAGCACTCCTTCGGCGTCAGGTGGAAGTCCTGCTCGCCGCGCGTCAGGATGCGGCGGGCCACATCCAGGTTAAGGTCGCCTGCCTGCAGGGTCAGTTGCTCCTCTTCTTCAGCCAGGTACTGGCGGATGCGGTAGAGGAGCTTGCGCGCCGTGATGGGCCGGTGGAAGTGGTGCTCGGCGATTCGAAAGACCGAACGCGGGCGATGGCTGGCCACCAAGAGAACCGTGGGCCGCTTGCAGCGGCGGAACGCCTGGCAGGCGGCCTGGCCATCCAGGGTTGGGGGCAGGTCCTCCAACATCACCGCTCGAAAGCCACCCTGGCGGAAGATCTTCAGCGCTGGCTCGAGGCCAGCCGAGTGCTGCACCTCCACCCCTTTGTCGGCCAAGGGCGCGCGCAGGCGCTCAGCAGTCTGCAGATCTGGGCTAACGAGAAGCAACCTCATGGCGAGCACTCCCAGGGGCCACTGTTGCGCAGTGCTCGGGAGTCTCCTCCCCCGCAGCGCAAGTATACTACATCTCGGAGAATCCGGCAACTCGTCCCAGCATCGGCCCGAGCCGGGGCCTTGGCCAGGCCTTTGCCAAGCCCCTGACGTTGGTGTATAATCGCACACCCATCCGATCAGCGAAGGTGAGGGTATCACCCTGTTCAGACGGCTGCGAAGCGAATCGGTTGCGCTCTTGGTCCTGGGGATCCTACCGCTGTTCTTCTTCTGGCCGGTCCTGTTCGGCGGACGTACGCTCTTGCCCGTGGACAACCTGTTCGGGTTCGAGCCCTACCGCACCTTCGCCAGCGAGTGGGGCGTATCGGTCCCCCACAACGAGCTCCTCAGCGACCTGATCCTAGAGAACTACGTCTGGAAACGGTTCATCGTCGAGAGCCTGCAGCAGCGGCAGTTGCCTCTGTGGAATCCCTACCTGTTCGCCGGCGTTCCGTTCTTGGCCGCCGGGCAGCACTCCGCCATCTACCCCTTCAGCCTGCTCTTCTACGTGCTGCCCCTGGCCCAGGCTTACGGCGTTTTCACCGCCCTACACTTCGCTTTGGCCGCCTGGGCCTGCTACACGCTGACCCGCGTCTTGGGCGCCAACCGTCTGGGCAGCCTGGTGGCCGGCATCACCTACGCCTTCAGCAGCTTCTACGTGGTCAGCGTCACCTTCAGCATGGTCATCGCCGCTGCGGTCTGGCTGCCTCTGCTGCTGGCGATCATCGAAGTCATCCTCCGCAAGCAGGAGCAGAAGGGCGCCGGCGTCTATTCGCCGGCGCCGTACATGGCCGCCGGGGCGCTGGTTCTGGGCCTGCAAGTCATGGCAGGCCACATTGAGATGACCTACTACACCTTACTGGTGGCCGGCTTCTACACTGCAGCCCGCCTGCTGGTGCTCTGGCGACGCCAGAGGTCGGCCAAGGGCGCCCTGCAGCTAGCGCCCCGGCTGCTCCTCATGGTGGCGCTGGGGCTGGGTCTGGGGGGCCTGCAGCTCGCCCCCCTCTACGAGCTGGTCTCGCAAAGTTTCCGTCAGGGGTCGGTCAGCTACAGCGAGGTGGTGGGTTGGGCCTACCCCATCCGCCAGGTGTTCACGTTCTTCATCCCCAACTTCTACGGCAACCCCAGCCACCACGCCTACTTCGACCCCTGGGCGTTCTCCAGGCAGCCAGTCGTGCAAGACTACCTGGGGAACCCCCAGCAGACCATCTTCTGGGGCGTCAAGAACTACGTGGAGGCCGGCAGCTACGTGGGCATCCTCCCGCTGGTGCTGGCTGCCCTCAGCGTGCTGGCGTTCTGGGCTCGCCAACGACGCTCGGGGTGGGTCTCCATTCCCATCTTCGCCCTCTTGGCCCTGCTCTCCCTGGCTTTCACCTTCGGCACCCCGCTGTACGCCATCCTGTTCTACGGCCTGCCCGGGTACAACCAGCTGCACTCACCGTTCCGTTGGATCTTCCCCTACACTCTGAGCATTGCCGTGCTGGCCGGCTGGGGGGGCACCCAGCTCAGCCAGGTGTGGAAGGGGCAGAGCCAGGGCTGGGCCTTCTCTGTGACCCGGTGGGCTGAACGGCTCCTGCTAGTCGGCGGGTTGGCCGGCGCCCTGACCCTGGCCGCGTCGCTCCTGCGGCCCGAACCGTTCTGGGCCCTGGCCGAGCGGTTGCTGCACGCGCCCCAGTGGGCCCAGCAGGCCCAAGCCGCCTTCGCCTCGGCTCGGGTTTTCGTCGCCTACCAGTGGGGCAACCTGGCTCTCTTCTTCGCCCTGTTGGCTGGCGCAGGGGGGGTGCTGTGGGCCTGGCGGCGGGGCCTGGCGATGCGCCTGGGCAGACGGCAGACTCCGTTGTGGCAGCCGCTGGCAGCCGTTCTGGTGGCGGCTGACCTCTTCGCCGTGGGCATGGGCTTCAACCCGGCCACTGACCCGCGCCTGCTGGAGTTCGAGCCGCCCGCGGTGCAGTTCCTGAACGAAGACGACGAGCTGTTCCGCATCACCACCCTGAACGACCCCCAAGAGCAGAAGACGTTCAACGCCAACGCGGGGATGCTCTACGGCCTGCAGGATGTCCGGGGCTACGATTCCATCATCCCGCAGCAGTACGCCCAGTACATGGCCCTGCTGGCTCCGCAGACCGACCTGCTCTACAACCGCATCGCGCCCATCTACACGCCCTACGTCCAGGCCCTGGAGTCGCCCCTTCTGCATCTCTTGGGGGTGCGCTACGTACTCACCACCCAAACGGTGACCGCCCCGGGCTACACCCTGGTCTACGATCAGGAGCTGCACATCTACCGCAACGAGAACGCCATGCCTCGGGCCTTCACCCTGCCCTGCACACAGGTGGCGCCCCTGGGGGAGAGCCTTGAAGCGCTGAAGCGGTACGACGTGCGGCAGACGGTGGTGGCGGAAGCTGCTGGGCTGCCTGCTTCTTTGCCTGGCGTCGGGCAGAGTGACTGCCGCTTCCAACCAGCCGAGGCGCTCCACTACGGCGGCAACGACGTGGAGATCAGGGCAGCCGCGCCGCAGGGGACGTGGCTGGTCCTGGCCGATAGCTACTTCCCGGGCTGGAAGGCGTACCTGCGGCCGTTCGGGAGCGATGGCTCGGACGAACAGGAGCTGACCATCTACCGCGTGGACGGCAACTTCCGCGGGGTGCTTCTGCCAGCCGGCGACCACGTGGTGCGCTTCAAGTACACCCCCCTCAGCGCCAAGCTGGGGCTCTTCATCAGCTTCATCGCCTGGGTGTCGCTCTTCCTCATGGCCGCCAACTGGGTCTGGGGGCGTCTGTACCGCGAGAGCGACGCCGATTCCACCCTGCGTCGCGTGGCCAAGAACAGCCTCACCCCCATGGCCTTGTCGTTGACCAACAAGCTCGTCGACTTCGCCTTCGCCATGCTGCGGCTGCGCATCTTGGCCCCCGAGGGAGAGGGCCGCTACACCTTCGCCATCAGCTACATCGGCTACTTTGAGATCCTCACCATCTTCGGCCTGGGCACGCTGCTGACCAGGGAAGTGGCGCGCGACCGCGGGCAAGCCAACCGCTACTTCAGCAACACCGTAGCCCTGCGCATCCTGCTCTGGTTGGCCGCGCTGCCCCTCATCGCCCTGGGCGTCTTGGCCTACTTGCGCTTCGGCGGCCTGACGCCCGACACCGCCATGGCCATCGCCCTCTTCTCGCTGGCCATCTTCATCAGCGGCCTCTCCGACGTGGTCTCGGCTCAGTTCATGGCCCACGAGAAGATGGAATACCCAGCAGCCATCAGCACCGTCACCACCGTGCTGAAGGTGAGCCTGGGGGCTCTGGCGTTGATGCTGGGGTGGGGTTTCGTAGGGTTGGCCGGCGTCTCGGTGGTGGGCAACTTGTTCACCTTCGGCGTCTTGTTCACCTTGCTGCGCCGCCACTGCTTCGAGCCGCGTATGGGGGCCGAGCTGGATCGCCGGTTCCAGCGGCAGATGCTGGGCACCTCGTTCCCCCTGATGATCAACCACCTGCTGGCCACCGTCTTCTTCCGCATCAATATCCTGCTGCTCAAGCCCCTGCAGGGCGACATGGCCGTGGGATACTACGGCGCGGCCCTGAAGTACATCGACGGGCTCAACATCATCCCGTCGCTATTCACCATGGCCATCTTCCCGCTCATGTCGCGCTACGCCGCCTCGGCGCGCGACACCCTCTACCGCGCCTACGTCCTTTCGCTGCGTCTGTTGCTGCTTCTGGCGTTCCCCGTGGCCGTGGGCACGGCTTTCGTGGCCGAGGAGCTGATCCTGCTGCTGGGCGGGCAGGAGTTTCTGCCCCACGCCCAGGTGGCCCTGCAGATCGTCATCTTCTTCTTCCCCATCAGCTGCATCAACCAGGTGACCCAATACGTGCTCATCGCCCTGGATCAGCAGCGCTTCTTGACCAAGGCGTTCGCCATAGGCGTCTCGTTCAACTTCGTGGGCAACCTGCTGCTCATCCCCACCCTGGGCTACCGCGGCGCAGCCATCATCACCGTCTTGTCGGAGATCGCCCTGCTGCTGCCGTTCTGCTATGCCGTGCGTCGGCACCTGCGGCCGCTGCCGTGGGCTTCGCTGCTGATCCGGCCGGCCTTGGGCTCAGGGGCCATGGCCGCCCTGCTGTGGGCTCTGCGAGACGCCTCGGCGCTGCTGGCCGTGCCGGCGGCAGTTGCCACCTACCTGGCCGCCCTGGCCTTGTCCGGGGCGTTCCGCGACCCCGACATGGCCACCTTGGGCGAGCTGCTGCCCAGGTCGTGGCGCCCCACCCTGCGCAAGCTGTTGGGCGGCGCGCCGCCCAACCCTGACTGAGGGAATCGGCTCAGTTCTTGGAGGAGACGACCGTGAGGAGTGTGCGCATGCCCCTTGCCCTGATGCTGCTGTGCGCCGCTGCCTTGGCCTTGAGCGGCTGCTCGGGGGCCCAGACGTCGGCCGACGCCCTGCTGGTGGAACTGGAGCGGAACGGCAACACCGACATCTACCTCATCGGCCTGGATGGGTCATCGAGAACGAACCTGTCCAACCATCCGGCCTGGGATGGCACGCCGTGCTGGTCGCCTGATGGGAGGCAGGTCGCCTTCGCCTCGGATCGGGAGGGGTCGCCGGACATCTATGTGATGGACGTCGACGGTTCCAACGTGCGCCGGCTGACCTCGTGGGACGCCACAGAGTTCATGCCTGCGTGGTCGCCAGACGGCAAGCGCATCGCCTTCGCCTCGGATCGGGCCTACGAAGAACGCCGGGAGGGCGGCACCCTGACGGTGGAGGCCGGGCCGGAGATCTGGATCATGAACGCTGACGGCAGCCAGCCCACGCGCCTGACCGGCGGGCCAGACGACATCGCCCTCTATCCAGAGTGGTCCAGCGACGGCCGGCAGATCGTCTACCAGCACGTGGGCGAACGGATCGACCTCATCTCCACCGACCCGGTCAGCCGCATCACACGCAACCTCACGGAGACCTCGCCGCTGATGAGCTGGACGCCGGCGTGGTCGCCGCGGGGAGACGCGCTCCTCTTCATGGGCGACGATGGGAGCAAGAGGGACATCTACGTCATGAACCAGATGGGCGGAGAGGTGCGAAACCTGACCGATCACCCGGCCAGCGATGTGGACCCTGCTTGGTCTGCAGACGGCCAGCAGATCGCCTTCATCTCCGACCGGACCGGCAGTGCGGAGCTCTTCGTGATGGACGCGCAGGGCGGCAACCTGCGCCAGATCACCCGGGAGGGGGTGCCTGTGGCTCGGCCGGCCTGGCGGCCAATGCCCTAGGCCCCCCCGAGCGATCAGCAGGGTGACAGCTTGCCCGACGTGGTGTTGCTACCCACCCAGTGCAGGTAGGCCTGGGAGCCGGCCTCGATGGGCACAGCGATCACCTCGGGCACCTCGTAGGAGTGCAGCTCGTTCACCCGCGCCGTGAGGTCCCCTACCAAGGCAACGCGGGTCTTGGCCAGCAGCAGCCACTCGGTTTCCCGCTGGAACTGGCCTTCCCAGCAGTAGAACGAGGTGATGCTGGGAACCAGGCTCACGCAGGCAGCCAGCGATTCCTTCACCAACGCGCCGGCCAGCGCCTCGGCCTCTTCGGCAGACCCGCAGCTAATGACCACCAGCACATAGTCGGTCATGGGTCGCTCCCCCCATCGGGCTCTAGGCCGTGTACAGCAGCAACCCGGCAGCCAACAGCAGGAACAGCAAGGCGGTGGCCAGCTTGATGGTCTTGGTCTGTCGGCTGACGAAGACTTGCAGCTTCTCCGAAGTGGTGCCCAGGTAGGCCAGCACAAAAACCACCACCAGCGGCAAGATGAAGATCAGGTTGTAGAGCACCAGGTAGAACACCGCCCGGGCCTTCAGCTCCGGAACCCCCAACACGAACAGGATGGTGGGAAGGTAGACCTGCCCCGTGCAGGCCAGCTCGATGAGAGAGATGGCGAAGCCGGCCCCCAGGGAGGTCAGGGCCAAAGCGCCTCGGCCCACGTTCTGGCGGATGATGCGGTTGATGCGCCGACGCAAGCCCAGCGGCAGGCTCAGCGTCATCTCACCCGTCTGCTCCCGCCGCGCCTTCAGGTAGTCGTAGAAGCTGAGGCCAGCCAGCGCCAGGCAGATCACCGCCGTCACCAGGTAGATCCAGCGACCGATCTCCTTGAGGAACGGCAGGGCAGCCAGGAACTTGAGCAGCCCCACTCCCACCAACAGATACGTGACGAAGAAGCCCAAGGCGAAGGCGAGGCCCACAATGAGGATCTCCCGCCCCTTGCGTCCGCTGATGGCCAGGTACGAGATGAACAAGATCAAGGTGGCGAAGGCGCACGGGTTGAGCCCGTCCACCAAGGCAGCCAAGATGACGGTGACCACGCCCATGGAGCGGAAACGCTCCACAATCTGGCTGCTGGCCTCGGCCTGCTTCTGGGGATCCCAATCCTTCCAGACCGCCGCCGCCCCGCGGTCTGCGTAGCGCTGAATCACGGTTTCCAGCGCCTGCAAGGTCACTTGTTCGCCGATGAGGTAATCGTCGCCCACGAAGACCACCGGCGTGGTCAGCCGCCGCGCCGGCGGCACCCCGTACCATTGGCTCAGCCACTCGTTCAGGGCCGCCTGTTCGTTCACGTCGAACACCTCAGCCTCGAGCTGGGGGTACTTGCTCTTGAGGTAGTTCAGGTCATTGCTGACGCGGTCGCACTCACCGCACCCTACCTCGTAGAAGTAGGCCAAGGCCAGCGGGCTTGGCGTGGCAGAGGCAGTTGGCGCTGTGGCTGGGGCCGGCGACGCGGTGGCGGCTGCGGCTGGTGTGCCGTCGGCCGGCGACGCGGTTGGGAAGCTAAGCGCCTCCCGGGGGACAGGGTAATCCACCCCGCCCTTGGCCAGGTAGTCGTCGATGACCCCTTCCAGGTTCTGGCGGATGATATCAGAGCCCACAAAGATGTAGTGCCCCACCACCATGGTTGGCACGTACCCGCGCCGCTCTTCCGGCACCTTAGCCTGTTCTTCAATGTACAACATCAGTTCGTAGGCAGAGGGGTCTTGCAGGTTGAGCGCCGCCACCTCTAGCTTGCCGGGGTATTTGGCATCCAGCTCCGGTAGGTAGTTCTCGATGATGTCGCGGCAGTGCGGGCACGTGGACGAGTAGAAGAGCAGTATGCGCACCATGCCCGACGAAGGCTCCGACGGCGTGGTAGGGGCAGGGGTATCGGCCAGCAGGGCCTGCCCACAGACCAGCAACAGGAGAGCCAATACCACTGCGACGAAAACGGCGGTTCGCTTCAATTCCACAGCCTCCACACGGGCGACAGACGCGCCGCGCTGTTGCGTAAGATGCAGCCAGCTCCAACAAGGGCAGATTATAGCACACGGCCCCACGGAGCGCAACGGAAATCGGGCCCATGCGTCAGGGGAATGAGCGATCCGGCCGACAGGGCAAGCCTATTGCACAGACCCACAGAGCATGGTATAATTGGGTTGTGTCAGAGCCGACCGAGTACCACCTCCTGGAAACAGTAGGGAGATCACAGTGGCTGTGCAGGCTGGCCCACCCGGCAGAATCCCAGGCAAAAGCCGCTGCGATGTGGCCCAGGGCTTCCATCGTTCTCCCTCACCCCCGCGCCTGGCGCTGGCCCAGCCAGCCCCCTGTCGTCGTTGCGCGGCCACAGCCGCCTCGCCCAGCAGCCGCCGGCCTTCTGACCCGTCTACCGTCACCTGCACCCAGTGCGATCCCCCGTCCACAGCGGCAGCAGTGAGAACGTAAGGAGGATAGCCTTGCACGCGATCGTCTGCATCAAACAAGTGCCCGATACCACGGAAGTGAAGATCAACCCCGAGACCGGCACCCTGATCCGAGAGGGGGTGCCCAGCATCGTCAACCCTTGGGACACCTACGCCATCGAGGAGGCCATTCGGCTCAAG
>JAAYZY010000383.1 GCA_012514615.1 Chloroflexota bacterium
TGAGCGGTCGGGTGCAGGGCGCCGACGCGGCCTTCACCCTGCAAGAGATGCCCGCAGTGACGATTCGTCGCGGCGACTTCACCACCGGCGACGTCCTGGAAACCACCACATTCGGGCCGGTGCCTGCCCGCCCCAGCTTCAACGACTGGTACGGCTACTACCCGGGCTTCTGGTACCCGGAGGAGGGCGGCTCTTACGTCTACTACGTAGACCGAGATGCCAGCACCGTCATCCCGGCTATGGCCGACTACAGCATCCAGATCAGCCACTTCGATGGGGAGCCGTTCACCGACCTGTACGGCGTGCCCTTCGCTGGCTACTGGCTGGGTGATGGCAACCCCGGCAGCGACGCGGCAAACTACGGCATCCACTTCGACGTGGAAGAGGCTGCGCCGGACGGCTCTTGGGCCATGGTGCACGTCTACCGCTACGACCTGGAGTATGAGTTCACCGCCGACAAAGACGTGATCCTGGGCACCGCCGAGCCGCAGACCTTCACTTTCCACGCCACCAACCGCGGCAACTCCAGCAGCCCGGTGGCCACCTTCACCTTCGACATCCCCAGCACGCTGGAAGTCGATGTGCCCGGCCTCCAGGCCACCTACGGCAACATCTGGTGGGCCCCAGCCACCAGCCAGGTACTGTGGCAGGGCAATGTCTTGCCCGGCCAGCCGCTGGAGGTGACCATCCCGGTCATCGCCCACGGCGCTTCCACCGTCTGGGTGACGGCGGACGACGGGGCCGGCGTGGTGGAGCACCTGGGCTGGGCGAGCTCGGCCCAGATCGCCTTCCAGCAGAGCGTCTACCCCGAGGCGTCTTACGCCGGCGGGCTCGATGCTTACATCGACCTGTGGAATCCGGCCGCCAACTTCGGCTACGAGCACGTCATGCTGGCTCGCCAGTCGAACATCAAGAAGATGCTGGTGGACTTTGACTTCGCCGGCTACATGCCCGAGGGCGCCGTGGTGCTGGAAGCCACCCTGACCCTGTCCACCATCGGCAGCACCAACCCGCACTGGCAAGAGGTCAAGGTAGCCCCGGCGACAGCCCCATGGGACTTCGCCTCGGTCACCTGGAACCAGGCGGCCCTGGATGTGCCCTGGGCCACCCCCGGCGGCGACTACGGTGATGCGGTAGCCAGCGCGCTGGTGGAAACGCCAGGCGCCTACAGATGGGATGTCACCGACATCGTCAAGAGCTGGGCCAACGGCTCGCATCCCAAGTACGGGTTCGTCCTGTTCTCCGACACCCAGCGCGGCGCTGTGGAATGGCGCTACGTGGCCTCCGAGGCCCTCAGCGTGGCCCAGCGCCCCTTGCTGGAAGTGCAGTACTTCGTGCCCTAGAGGTTGACGGCATGGTGAGGTCGGGCCGGCCAAGGCCGGCTCGGCCCCACCGTTGCACCCTGCCCAAACCCGACGCTCAGCGCCGGGGAGGCGATCAGTGCGTGGGGCCACCAGGCGATACACCTGCTGGCCCCACCTTGTGTCAGGCGCGGCTCGTATCTCTGCCGCTGCCAATCCGTCTTCTCTGTAGGCCCCACCCCTTCGTGCGGAGGATCATGCAAACACGATGACCGTATCAAGACGCCCCCATGGCCTGCCTGGCGCCGCGCTTTCGGCCTTCTTGGCTCTGGTGGTTCTGAGCCTTGCCGCCCTCCCTACCCTCCACGCTGCCCCCATGGTTACCAACACCTCATGGCGAGACGACCTAGACGACGACACAGGACTCAGCCAACAAAGCGGCGTCCAGGTAGCCGATGGACGGCTGTCGCTGCCTCTGGAATCCCACCAGTGGTTGCAGAGCTCCCAGGACGACTTCCTGGCCGGGCAGCTGGTGAGCCTTGACGACGCCAGCCAGCCGGGCAGGCTCCTGCTAACGCAAGACCCCGTCCCGCCCAACCAACAGGTGACCGCAGCGGGCACAGAGACCGATTCGCAGTACACCCCTTCCCTGGCTGTGGGCGCGGATGGCGTCATGTATGCCTTGTGGGTGGACTACCGCGGCAGCGGCTTCAACGTCTACTCGGCGCGCAGCAACGACGGCGGCGTCGCCTGGAGCCAGTCCAAGAAGGTGAACGACGGCAGCAGCATCAACAACCAACCCGCGGTCATCCGCGCGGGGCTGGATGGCAGCGGTGTGCTCCATGCCCTGTGGGTAGACAACCGCCCCAACAACGCCAACGACTCAGACCCCGACATCTACTATGCCCGCAGCGGCGACGGCGGCGTCACCTGGAGCGCCAACGTGCGGGTGGATCAGGCAGCGGGGACGTCCACGCAGCAGGAACCGGCCTTCGCCATCGGGCCAGACGGCACGCTCTACGCCGCCTGGAGCGACGGCCGCAACACCTCCGCCGTCCCAGGCGCGCCCAACGAGTGGGACACCTACTTCGCCCGCAGCACCAACGGCGGCACCACCTGGAGCAGCGACACCCGCTTGGATGACGGCCCGCCTGGCACCAACCAGACCAGCCCGGCGCTGGCGGTGGACAGCGCCGGCGTCGTCTACGCCGTCTGGCGGGACACGCGCCTGGCCACCACCGACAACCCCAACGACATCTTCTTCAGCAAGAGCTCGAATCGAGGCAACACCTGGTCGCCCGCCGCAAGGGTGAACACCGACGGCATCACCGGCAGCGACCAGAGCGATCCGCAGGTGGCCGTGGCCGGGGCCTCGCCGGCGCGCCTCACCGTGGCCTGGGCCGACAACTGGCGCTCTAGCTGCGCCCAGAACATCGTCAGCCGCTCCAGCGCCGACGGCGGCGGCGCTTGGGGGCCGCAGACGCCGCTGAACCAGCCCGACCTGGCCGGCTGCCTGACAGAGCCCAGCCTGGCCGCGACCAGCTCCGGGGCGTTGGTGGGGGCCTGGACCCGCTACCGCGCCGCCTACAAGGACCCGGATATCTACGCCGCGCACAGCTCCGACGGTGGGCAGACCTGGTCGGCCAACCACCGCGTCAGCCTGCACGACGGGGAAGAGAAGCAGCGCTTCCCGATCGTGGCCGCCGGGGGCGATAGCTACGCCGTCGTGGCATTCCAGGAGACGCACAACGCCTCGCACGTGTACGTGGCCCCCTACCCGGCCCTGGCCAGCAGCGGCGTCTTCCGCTCTGCCGTGCTGGATACCGGCGGCCTGGCAGGGTGGAGCCGCATCCAGTGGGAAGCCCAGACGCCAGGGAGCTCGTCGCTGGCCATCCAGACCCGCACCGGCAACACCGCCGCGCCAGACGCCTCTTGGAGCTCCTGGTCCGCCCCCTACGCTCAGAGCAACGTCCCTGTGGTGAGCCCCGCGGCGCGCTACCTGCAGGTGAGGGCCACCTTCACCCGAGGCGGCCTGCTGAGCACCCCCGTGCTGGATGAGGTGGGCCTGGGCTACACCCGCTACGGGTCTGGTCAGGCGACGTCGGTATCCATCGTGCCAGCCAGCATCGATGGGTGGGGGCTACTGCTCTACAGCGGCGTCAGCCCGGCTGGGAGCAGCCTGTCGGTTGACGTGCTGGACGCCCGAGGGGCCGCGCTTTTCGAGGGGTTGCCTTCCGGCGCCGACCTCAGCGTGGTAGACGCAGCCCAGCACCCTTCGCTGCGGTTGCGCGCCCGCCTCACCAGCCAGAGCGGCGCCGTGTCGCCATCCCTGGACTACTGGGAGGTCAACTGGACCCTGCCGCCTACGCCCACGCCTACGGCCACAGCAACGGAGACGCCCACGGCCACTGCCAGCCCCACAGCCACAACGGACCCACTGGCGACGGAGACCGCCACGCCAACGGCCACCTCTACGGCCACAGCGACGGTCACTCCCACGGCAACGGCCAGCGCCACCGCCACCACGAGCCCGACGGCCACAGCCACGCCGCCGCGCCGCCCGCTGACCCTGCCGCTGGTGCTGAGCTGGTTCCCTTAGGCGCAACCCACATTGCGCCGTCGGACGGGGCCTGCCTCCCAACTGAGGGAGGCAGGCCCCGTCGTGCTGCTTCTACGGACCGGGGCAGGTGACCGCCCGCTCGCCGTCTGTGTGGTATTCGTACGACTCGCCGCCGGCCCGCAGCACCACGCGGTAGCCCGGCGTGATGACCTGAGCGTACATCGTCCCCGGTTCAGGGCACCCCAGGCTGGTGTCGGCCCAGTTGGTGGCCTCCAGCGCCGCCACTTCGATCTGCGCTTCCGCCAGACCGAGCCGCTCAGCCAGAGCCGCCACGCACACCGCCGCGGCTTGCCTCTCCTCCGCACCCAACGCGGCCCCGCCTCCACCACCCACTGCGCCCTCCTTTGGAACAGCCGCCGCCGTCGGGGTCGGCCCCGACGCGCAGCCAGCCAAACCTACCATCAGCAGCACCAGCAATCCCCTCAACAGCCAACGCTCCATCTTACCTCCCTGGGCAAGAACCTTGCCTGATCCGATTCGCCGATCGCCACCATTGTAACACAAGCTGTGGGCCCGGCTCAACCGCCGGGCGCGGCTGCCGGGGCGGCCGCCAGGGGTCGTCCGCCCCGGCAGCCGCCTTGACAAGGCAGCCGAACCCCTGTATGATGGAACGTAGCCCAAGTAGGCCAGGCGATCGCGGGCCGGTGCGCCGGTTCGAGGAAAGTCCGAGCTCCACAGAGCACAGTGCTGGGTAATACCCAGGCGGGGCGACCCGACGGAAAGTGCCACAGAAAACAACCGCCAGAGGTCCTGCCTCTGGTCAGGGTGAAAAGGTGGTGTAAGAGACCACCGGCAGACGCGGCGACGCGCCTGGCCAGGCAAACCCCACTGGGAGCAAGGCCAAGCATGGAGGGCCAGCCGAAAGGCTGGCAGGGCTGCTCGCCCCCTTCTCCGGGTAGGCCGCTAGAGGTTGCGGGCAACCGCAGCCCCAGAGAGATGGTCGCCACCCGCCGACGGGTCGGCGGGGACAGAACTCGGCTTATCGGCTTGCTTGGGCCCCCTCACAACCCCAGCGACGCGCTGCAAACCTCAGCGCGTCTTTTTGCACCTAACCTTAAAAGTTCAGCGAAACTCCACCTGGGACTAGCCAAAATGGGGAAGCTGATGTATAATGTGGGTGTATGTGGTGGAGAGTGGGGGATTGTGGCAAAACCAGCCACGGTGCCCCTCAGCAGAGGTCCCAGGTGGGGAGTTGTCGTTGTCCATGTTCCTCGGCGAGTTCGAACACAGCATTGACGAAAAGGGGCGCATCACCGTTCCGGCCAAGTTCCGCGCTGGGCTGGCGGAAGGGATGGTGATCACCCGCGGCCTGGACCGGTGCCTGTGGGTCTTCCCGCCTCAGGAATGGCAGGCTCTGGCCGAGAAGATCGGCCAGCTCCCCCTCACCAGTGAATCGGCTCGGGGCTTCGAGCGGCTCATGTTCTCGGGCGCAGCCGAAGCGACCCCCGACGGCCAGGGTCGCGTGTTGGTGCCCAGCTACCTGCGCACCTACGCCGGCCTGGACAGCGACGCCATAGTGATCGGCGTGAACCGCCGGCTGGAGATCTGGAGCCGGGATCGCTGGACGGCCATGCGCGACAGTGTGGAGGCCGACGCCGAGGGGATCGCGGCACGCCTGGCCGAACTGGGGATCTGACGTGGACTCCCCACGAGAGACGGTGGCCCCCCACCCCGGGGGAGACGGAACACTCGCCCGACACCTCTCCGTCCTTTGGCGCGAGGCGCTCGAGCACTTGGCGGTGCGGCCAGGCGGCCGCTACATCGATGCCACCGTGGGCGCTGGGGGTCTGGCGGCAGGGATCCTGGCAGCGGCCCAGCCTGAAGGGCGGCTGCTGGCCCTGGACGCCGACGAAGAAGCCATCTGCCTGAGCCGGGCGCGGCTGCAGCCCTGGGCCGGCCAGGTGGCCCTGGCCCACAGCAACTTCCGCCGCCTGGCGGAGGTGGCCAAGGCGCACCGCTTTGGGGAGGCGGACGGCATCGTTCTAGACCTGGGGCTGTCGTCCATGCAGTTGGATACGCCGCGGCGCGGGTTCTCCTTCCAGTCGGAAGGGCCGCTGGACATGCGCTTCGACCCTCGGCAAGGCCCCTCGGCCGCCGACCTGGTGAACCAGGCCAGCGAAGCGGAACTGGCCGACATTCTGTGGCAGTACGGCGAGGAGCGGGCCTCTCGGCGCATTGCCCGCGCCATCGTGCAGGAGCGGCCGATCCTGCAGACACGCCAACTGGCCGACTTGGTGGCCCGGGTGCTGCCCCGCCAAGGGAAGATTCACCCGGCCACACGGACGTTCCAGGCCCTGCGCATCGCCACCAACGATGAGTTGGCGGCCCTAGTTGATGTGCTGCCCCAGGCTGTGGCGCTGCTAACGCCGGGCGGACGGCTGGTGGTCATTTCGTTCCATTCCCTGGAAGACCGCATCGTGAAGCGCTTCTTCCAGCAAGAGGCCCGGGGCTGCTTGTGCCCCCCCGAACTACCGGTGTGCCAGTGCCAACACAAGGCCACCTTGCGCATTCTGACGGCCAAGCCGGTGCGCCCCAGCGCAGAAGAGGCGCGGGCCAACCCTCGCAGCCGCAGCGCGCGGCTGCGGGCAGCGGAACGTCGCAGCGACTAGGGTCTGGGTTCACCCAGGCCGATACGAGAGCGGAGCCATGGCTACCATGCCCGACAAGCAGTCGGATTCCAAGAGCCAACGCCGGGCGAAGGCTTCCACCGAGCCGCCGCGCCAACGCAGCGCGGTGATGCTGGCGCTGTTGGCGCTTCTACTCTTCACGGCGGTTGGCTCGCTGTATGTGTCGGTGGCTGGCCAGCGGGCGCGCATCGAGCTGCAGCGCACCCGCCTGGAACGCCAGCGTTGGGACCTCATCACCGAGATCAGCAGCCTGCAGGGCGAGATTGCACCGAAGGAGACGTACCGCTTTGTGCGAGAAGCCACGGTAGCCCGAGGGATGGTAGAGACGCGGGTAGAAGACTGCCGCTACTTCACCCTGCCCACCGAAGCCGCAACGGTCGACGCGGGGGGCGCGCAGAGCGAACCACCCGCCACTCAGTGAGGGAGACGATGGAACCGCGGGCCCCAGCCTACTATGACCCGCATCAGCCGGTGGAACCGCCGGAGAAACCCAACACCACCCAGGACCCCCTGGAGCGCAGCCAGATCGGGCAGCGCCTCTGGGTGGTCGTTGGTTTTTTCGTGCTGTTGGGCGCGGCCTTGGCCGCCCAGTTGGTGCGCTGGCAGGTGCTCTCGCCAAGCCCGCCGGTCGATGCCCTGGCCA
>JAAYZY010000384.1 GCA_012514615.1 Chloroflexota bacterium
CCAACCAGCGCCTGTGCACCACTGCCGCTAGGGGCCGATGCGGCCATGCAGCCCCATGGGCAGCTTGCGCCGTGTCGGCCCAGGCGGCTACATCTCCCCACCGGCCTGCAGGCGTCTGAGGTGGGGCACGGTGAAGTAGATGACCAGCCCGAAGGCCAGGGTGATGGCCGCCCCGATGGCCACCGTCGGCGGCGCGCCGATGGACTGCGCTACCGCCCCCATGAGCAGCGTCCCCAACGACCAGTTGCCGAACATGATCAAGGAGTAGAGCCCCATGACCCGGCCCCGCAACGCATCCGGCGTGCTGGACTGGATGAGGGTGTTCACTACGGCGTTCTGCAAGATCTGGCTGGCCCCCACCAGCACCAAGAAGACCAACGAGACGCGATAGGATGTGCAGAAGGCGAAGATCAGCAGCAGGGCGGGCGCAGCCAGGTTGCCGATGGTGAGCATGAAGCCCTGGCGTTTGGCCTGGGCGGTGGAGGCGACCAGCAGCGAGCCGATGAGCGCGCCCACGCCGTTGGCCGCGTTCATGGCCCCCAGCCCGGTCTTGCCCACATCGAAGACGTCGGTGGCGTAGACCGGCATCAGCACAGTGAACGAGGCGGCAAAGGTGCCTGAGACGGCGATGAGCGCCATCATGGTGCGCACCGAGACGTTGGCCAGAACGTAGCGCAGGCCGTCCAGGATCTCTTTGGCCAGCGGCGCGCCCTTGGGTTTCAGCGGTTGCTCCGGCAGGCGGATGAGGAACAGCGCCGTGAGGGAGCCAAGGTAGCCCACGGCGTTGAGGCCGAAGCACCAGGTGGCGCCCAACGCAGCAAGGATCACGCCGCCCAGCGCCGGCCCGATGACCTTGGACAGGCTAAAGATGGTGGAGTTGAGGGCGATGGCGTTCATCAGGTCTCGGCGGTCGTCCACCAGCTCTACCACCAGGGCGTGGCGCGTGGGCATGGCGAACGAGCTGGCCAGGCCCGAAACCACGGCCGCGGCGGCGATGTGCCACACCTGTAGCAGGCCTAACGCCGAAAGGAGGGCCAAGGCTACGGCGCTGGCCATGAACGTGGTCTGGGTGATGATGAGCAGCTTGCGTCGGGAGAGACGATCGGCCAGCGCCCCTGCCGGCAGCATCAGCAGGACCGGCGGTACGCTGTTGATGAACGAGATCAACCCCAAGGCCAGCTCCGAGCCGGTCATCTGGTAGACCAGCCAGCTTGTGGCGATGCTCTGCATCCAGGTGCCGGTGAGGGTGATGGCCTGACCGATGAACCAGATGCGGTAGTTGCGGTGTCGCAGCGCGGCAAAGGTGCCTGTTCTCAGCCACATGGGAGCCAGAAACCTCTTGGACAGGGTGTTGGGTTGGCGGGGTCGGCGGCGGATGTGCTGGTCGCCTGGGTGGTCTCCGGCGATGGCGCGGCCCGGCCTGCAAAGGCAATTATACCACAGCCCTGACATTAGGGCCTTGCGCACCTGGCTCTGGGGGCGTCGCGTTGGCCGGCCTACCCCTGAAGGGCGGTGGGCCGGTCAGCCCGGCAACGGCTTCTCCTTTGCCTTATTCGTAGCGCAGCGCTTCGATGGGGCGCAGCTTGGCGGCCTGGTTGGCCGGGTAGGCCCCGAAGAAGACGCCTACCGCCGTGGAGACAGCCAGAGCCAGGAGGACGCTGTCGGGGGTGATGACGGCTTTGTCTGTCCCCAGCATGGGGGAGATCACCTGCGCCGCGCCGATGCCCACTAGGATGCCGATGCTCCCGCCCAGGACGCTGAGCATGATCGCCTCGACCAAAAACTGGATCAGGATGTCTCGCCGCTTGGCCCCCACGGCTTTGCGGATGCCGATCTCCCGCGTCCGCTCGGTTACCGTTACCAGCATGATGTTCATGATGCCGATGCCGCCGACCACCAGGGAGATGGCAGCGATGCTGCCCAACAGGGTGGTGAAGGTACCGGTGGTCTCTGTGATGTTCTCCACCACGGTGCTGGGGTCCTGGATGCGGAAGTCATCGGACTCGCCGGACCCGATGCCCCGCAGGGTGCGCATGATGGTGGTGAGC
>JAAYZY010000385.1 GCA_012514615.1 Chloroflexota bacterium
CTGCTGCGCAAGAAGAGCCTGGTGCTGCTGGTGCAGGGCTTCTTCGGCGTCTTCCCCTGGAACATGCTCACCTACTGGTTCTTCCGCTACCTGGAGACGGAGCGGGGCTACACCAGCGCCCAGGCCACTACCACCATGATGGCAGCGATCCTGGCTCTCTCCAGCGACTACTTCATCGGCGGCGCCCTGGGCGATTTCTTCTTCCGCCGTACGCCGCGGGGCCGGGCCTTGGTGTCGGCCACGGCGGTGCTGCTGGGGGCTGCCCTGCTGGTCTGGACGCTGACCGGCACCGGCGGGAACCAGACGCTCTTCATGGTGGGCCTGGCGCTGACGGCGGTGGTGATGCCGTTCGCGGCCCCCAACGTCATCTCCACCGTGCACGATGTGGCCCCGCCGGAGGTGCGCAGCACCGCCCTGGCCGCCTTGAACTTCGCTGAGACCATCGGCTCGGCCACGACGCCGCTGTTGGCTGGGCTCATCGCTGTCCAGTCTTCACTGCACAATGCCATTCTGATCATCTGCACCCTCTGCGCCGCCTTCTTCAGCGAGGTGGCCGTGTGGGTGCCGCGGGACAATCGCCTCGCTGCGGGCGCTGATGCGCCAGCGGGCTGACGACGAATGGGCCAAGGCTGCTGGGTAGACGCGCCGCCCCAGGCCCACAAGACTGAGCAAGGAGCGAATGAATGGACCTCGAAGCCGAACGCGAATTCCTCAAGAGCAAGCGCTGGTCGGAGCTGAGCCTGACGGAGACCGACCAGCGACGGCAGGTGCCCATGCCGCCGGTGCAGAAGCCCGCTCCGCCGGGCGCGCCGCGGGTGGCGCTGGTGCCGCCCCAGGAGTTCACCGTTGGGACCATGTCGCTGCGCCAGGCCATCGGCCAGCGCTCCAGCCACCGTCGGTACAGCCCTGAGCCGCTCTCGCTGGAAGAGCTCTCGTTCCTGCTGTGGGCCACCCAAGGGGTGCGGGATCGGGCGGGCGTCGCCGTGCTGCGCAACGTGCCCTCAGCGGGCAACCGCCATCCCCTGGAGAGCTACGTGGCGGCGCTGCGGGTGAGCGAGGTCACGCCGGGCCTGTACCGCTACCTGCCGCTGGATCACGAGCTGGTCTGGGTGCGCTCGGCCGACGGCCTGGGGGCGGAACTGGCCAGCGCCTGCAACCGGCAGGCGTTCGTGCAGGAGGCCGCGGCGGTCTTCGTCTGGACGGCGGTGCCCTACCGCTCGGAGTGGCGGCACAGCTTCTTCGCCCACAAGCTGATTGCCGTGGATGCCGGGCACGTGGGCCAGAACCTCTACCTGGCCGGCGAAGCCGTGGGCGTGGGCACGTGCGCCATCGCCGCGTATAACCAGGCTGCCTTGGATGCGGCGCTGGGGGTGGACGGGACGGAGGAGTTCGCCCTCTACGTGGCGGCCGTGGGCAGGAAACGGAGCTAGGGACGCATTCCCGGATGGGGTATGCCATTTGCATGGTTGTTGTACAATAGGTAGGCTGGTTCAATAGGTTTGATAGGAGAAGCATGATGACCGCGATTACCAAGAACATGCCCATTGGCGATGTGGTGAGAAAGTACCCTCAGACGGTTGAGGTGTTTCTGAAGCATGGCCTGATGTGCTTTGGCTGCGCCATCGCCCGCTTTGAGAACGTGGAGCAGGGCGCTCGGGCCCACGGCATCGATGTGGATGCCCTGATGAACGACCTGAATGCAGCGGCCGATGGCGGCGACGAGAAGTAGCCTCCCGGGCCGCTCTCTGCCCCAGCGTGGGGGCCCCAGCGGGAAGCGATGGAGGGGGCAATGCCCTACCTCAGCCTACCTGATGGGTTGACGAACCTGTACTATGTGCGGCACCGCGGGGGTGCGCCCAATGCCCCCGTGGTGCTGATTCACGGCGCTGGCGGCTCGCGCCTGCTGTGGCCAGCGGCTCTGCGACGTCTGCCGGGCGCTGAAGTCTACGCTCTCGACCTGCCAGGGCACGGCCGATCCCCTGGCCCAGGCTGCCAGTCGGTGGCGGCTTACGCCCATGTGGTGTCCGAGTTCGTTGCGGCGGCTGGCCTGAAGGCCGCGGTGCTGCTGGGGCATTCCCTGGGGGGAGCCATCGCCCTGGAGGTGGCCTTGCGCCACCCTGAGCGGGCGGCCGGGCTGGTGCTGCTGTGCAGCGGGGCGCGCCTGCGGGTGGCGCCGGCCTTGTTGGCCGGCCTGCGGGACGACTACGGGGCGGCCCTTGATCTCTTGCACGACTGCCTTTTCTGCCATGAGACGCCGCCGACGCTGCGCCAGGCCGGCAAGGCACAGCTCTTGGCCGCCGACCCGCAGGTGGTCTGCGGCGACTTCGCGGCCTGCCACGCCTTCGACGCCATGGCAGAGCTAAGCCGGGTGGTTGCGCCCACCTTGGTGCTGGGGGGCACGGCCGACCGCATGACGCCGCCCAAGTACGCAGAGCACTTGGCCGCCGGCATCCCCCAGGCGCGCCTGCGCCTGCTGCCCCAGGGGAGCCATATGGTGGCCCTGGAGCAGCCGGAGGCCGTGGCCGAGGCGGTGTCAGGCTTCCTGGCCGAGTTGCACCCTGCCCAACACTGACAGCCGGGCGGGCGCCGGGAGGCGTGAGGCCTCCTGCCGCTGCGAGAGGTCGCCATGTCCCTCACCAAAACCTGGGCCATCGTTCGCAAGGAAGCCTTCCACATCGTCCGCGACCGCCGCAGCCTGTGGTTCACCCTCTTCTCGCCGGCCTTTCTCTTGGTC
>JAAYZY010000036.1 GCA_012514615.1 Chloroflexota bacterium
AACCTGGAAGGGCGAGAAGAGGAGCCCTCGGCCTAGGGATGGCCAGTCATACCCTGAACGACTGCGAGACCACATGAGCCGAGAGACCATTCTGGTCATCGACGACGAGCCTGTCGTCCGAGAGTTGTGCGCCCGCATCCTGGCTGCCGAAGGCTATCAGGTGAGCACCGCTGACGATGGCTGGACCGGCATTGAGCAGGTGCAGCAAGAGCGGTACGACGCCGTGCTCACCGACATCAAGATGCCTCACCTCGACGGTTTGGAGGCGATCCAGATCATGCGCCAGGCCGTGCCCGACCTGGTCTGCGTGGTCATGACCGGCTTCAGCACCATGGACTTGGCCATCCAAGCCATCAAGCTGGGTGTGGATGAGTTCCTGGTCAAACCGTTCACCCCGCAGGGCCTCATCCAGACGGTGGGACGCGCGCTGGAGAAAGTGCGGCTGCGACGGGAGAACATCCGCCTGCAAGCCATCGTCCCCCTATTCGAGCTGAACCAGACCTTCCTGCGCACCGTCCAGCTCCAGCCGCTGATGGAGGAGATCGCCGCCGTGGCCGCCCGGGAGACGGACGCTCACCACGCCATACTGCTGACCGGTGAAGGACCGGGGGCGCCCACCCTGTCGGCACGGACTGTCAGCGGCGCCCCCCAGGCCTGCGCCGCGCTGACAAGCCTGGTGCTGCCCCGGGCTGCGCTGCTGCCAGAGCCTCGCCAGCAGACCGTGACCTCCGCGGGCGAACAGACTGCTGGTTCTCCGTTGCTGCAAGCGCTGGGCGCCGACACGCTCATTGTCACCCCGCTGGTGGCCAAGGAAGGCATGCTGGGGGCGCTGGTGGCTTGCTGGGTGGGCGCTGCCACTGGGCCGCGCCCCGGCGCCGCTGAGTTCCTCTCGGTGCTGGGCGGCCAAGCGGCCATCGCCATAGACAACGCCAGGCTGTTCGAGAGCATCCAGAAAGCCTATCAGGACCTAAAGGAGCTCGATCGCCTCAAGAGCGAGTTCATCAACATCGCGGCCCACGAGCTGCGCACCCCCATCGCCATCCTGATGGGCTACGCCAGCCTGCTGCAGGAAGACGCCTCTGAGGAGCTGCGCGAACCGCTCCACGTCATGGTGCGCAACGCCCAGCGCCTTTCCGACCTGGTGGACAACCTGCTGGATCTGGAACGGCTCCAGGAGGGTAGCGCCTTGGTCTCCCTGGCCTCGTTCAGCGCTCCAGAGGTGGTCCAGGGGATCGTCGCCGACTTCCAACCGCTGGCAGCCAGCAAAGGGCTTCGCGTGGTCGCCGAGAACGAGCCCGGGTTGCCGCTCTTGCACAGCGATCAGAAGAAGTTTGAACTGATCGTGGCCAACCTGGTGGGCAACGCAGTGAAGTTCACCCCCAGCGGCGGTCTGGTGGCGGTGCGAACCCTCCGCGGGAACGCACAGCCAGACGCCCTGCTAGTGGAGGTCGAAGACACCGGCATCGGCATTGCCGAAGGGCAGCTCGAGATGATCTTCGAGCCGTTCTACCAAGTAGAGCACTCCCTCACCCGCAAGCATGAAGGGATGGGCCTAGGCCTCTCGATCGTCAAGGGTCTGGCCACGCTGCTCAACGCCACGGTATCGGTGCAGAGTGCGGTGGGCCGCGGAAGCACCTTCCGCGTGACGCTGCCCTTTGCCGCCGACGGCCACCCGCCGTCGCCGCAGCCGACACCTCCTGGCCGCTAGCTCACCGGCGAGGCCGACGCCGAGGCGCCAAGAAGCCGGCGCGCCAGCCGCGTCGGCCCAGCGAAACGCTCCCGCAGGGCGCCCCACGCCCGCCGAACCAGGGCCTTGGCCAGGGCCAGACGCAGCCTGCGCCACGCCGTGCTGCCGTCTGCCAACTCCGTCTCCGACAGGTCTCGAGCGCCATAGCGAAAGCGCACGTAGAGATGCGTCACCAGATGCACGTCGGCGGCCCCGGCCGGCACCGCCAGCGCCAACGCTTCCGCCATCTCCAACGGCGTGTGATGGCGACCATCAGCCCGCCCTATCCCCAGGCCCCGACCGTAGAGCAGCATCCGCTCATAGAGGCGCTCCACCGGCTGCAGTCCGCGGGGCTCCAGGCGGCGCCAGAGAGCTGACCCAACGGCCCCCAAGCCCAAGAGAGCCAACGCTGCCAGGCCAAGCCAGCGCCACGAACGCTGCAGCTCCACGGACCAGGAGTTCGAACCCAACCCTTCCATCCCCTCCGGGAGCAACGGATCCTCCGGGCCGTAACGTCCCTCGTCTTCAGGGTATGGGGAGCCGCTGTTGCGATCCCCACCGGCCGCTGGCGTAGGCGACGGTAGGGCTTCAGGCCTGGCGATGCCCGGCCGCGACGCCGTGGGCTCAAAATCCACCCACCCGTAGCCAGGGAAGAAGACCTCCACCCAGGCGTGGGAGTCCTTCTCGCGGATGCGATAGGACTCGGAATCCGCCAGGTACTCGCCCCCAGCGTACCCGATGGCCATGCGCGCCGGGATCCCCACCGCGCGGGCCATCACCGCCATGGCCGAGGCGTAGTAGTTGCAGTATCCCTGCCTTATGTCAAATAGGAAGTAGTCGACGCCGTCGACGCCAGGCGGCGGCGCCGGAATCAACTCGTTGTAGAGCAGCTCCCTCCGCAGGTAGCTTTCCAAGGCCGAGGCTTTGTCATAGGTGGTCTGATAGGGCGCGGTGATCTCCACAGCCAGTCTCCGCACCCTGTCGGGCAGCGTCTCGGGCAGCTGCAGGTAGCGATCACGCACCCAGGTCGGCAGCACTACGCTGGCCCGTTGGAGGCTCTGCACGTCGGCATCGGAACGCGAAGACCAGATCCAGTAGCTGTCGCCGGTCTGCAGGCGCGCGTCGCTGTAGAGCGCGAAGAGATCGGGCGGCGGCAACTCGTCGGTAGCGCCCGAGCGGGGCATGAAGAGAAGGTCGGCTCGCGCCGGGATGTCCACCACGGGCAATGGCTGCGACACGCCCAAGAGCACCCGGTTGCCCGGGCGGTAGATGGTCACAGTCTGGGAGATCACCTTGCGCAGGCTGAACGGCGGCATGGAGAACTCGTCCGCCTCTGGCCCCGCCACCACACTCAGGGAGTCAGAAAGGGCCCAGCCATCGCCATCGTAGGCATCGTAGACCATGGCCCGCCAGTAGCGATTGCCTCCGGTGGT
>JAAYZY010000386.1 GCA_012514615.1 Chloroflexota bacterium
CCGGCGGGTCGTTGAAGGCCAGGTGGCCGTTCTCGCCAATGCCCGCGCAGACGATGTCGATAGGCGCTTGGGCCAGCAGGGCAGCGTAGCGACTGCATTCAGCCTGGGGGTCCGGGGCCAAGCCGTTCAGGTAGTGCACCTGGCCCGGCCGCACCCGCTGGAAGAGGTGCTCCCGCAGGAAGCGGGCGAAGCTCTGAGGGGCGTCGGGCCCCAGGCCCACGTATTCGTCCATGTGGAAAGCCACCACGCGCCCCCAGTCGATCCCCGGCAGGCGGCCCAGCTCGGCCAGGAACTCGTTCTGCGAGGGCGCGGCGGCAAAGACCATGCGCACCGTCCCCTGCTCTCGGATGAGGACACGCATCTGGGCAGCGGCGTCATCGGCCGCCGCCGCCCCCAGGTGGGCGCGGGTGGCGAAAACCTCCACCTGCAGCTTCTCCACAGCGAAGGTCCGTTGCGGCGTCGGACGCTGGTTCATCGGACGGTTCCTCCTTGGCCTGGGCGCGGGTCAGCGGCTGGTGCGCAGGCCGGCATAGGTGGGGAACGACAGCGCCTTGCGCGGGCAGATGGCCACGCACACGCTGCACCCCAGGCACTTCTCAGCATCAATGATGGGCAGCTTGTCGGGCATGGTGATGGCGTAGCAGTGCCCCGGCCGCAGGCAAACGCCGCAGCCGTTGCACCGCGCCGGGTCCACCGCCGGCGCATCGACGATCATCTCCAGATCAGCGGCCGGGCGGATCGTCGGCAGCGCCTTGCCCACCAGGTCGTCATACGAGGCGAAGCCCATCTGCCCCAGGTACTTCTCCAGCCCGTTGAGCAACGGCGGAATCAGCTCGAAGCCGTACCACATGAGGGAGGTGCAGATGGCCACCAGGTTGGAGCCCCAGAGCATGTATTGGGCGGCATGCTGCCAGTTGAAGATGCCGCCCCCACCCACAATGGGCAGGGGGACGCGCCGCGCCGTCTGGGCCACCATGGCGTAACCCTGAAGCTGGCAGGCCTGCCCCCCCAGGCTGCCGAAGCTGGCCCCCACGCTCAGGTCGTAGACGCGGTCCAGGTTGTAGAGGTCCACCGGCGGCAGGCTCATCTGGGCCCCGGCCATGGAGAGGCCGTCGGCCCCGCCCTCGGCGCAGGCCTGGGCCACCGCGGTGATGTCGGTGACGTTGGGCGTGAGTTTGGGCACCACGGGGATGCCCACCGCCCCCTTGAGGATGCGCACCACCTCCCGAGCCAGGTCCGGGTTCTGGCCGGTGAGCGCCCCGCCCAGAGCCGCCCCGCCGCCAAGCTGCCGCGCCGTGAGGGTCAGGTTGGGGCAGATGAAGTTGGCCTCGATGAGGTCGGCGCCGGCCTCTTCCATGGCTTTGGCCAGCACGCCCCACTGCTCCAGGTCCGGCCCTTCGTGGTTGATGTTGGCGAAGAGCACCAGGTCGGGGGCCAGCCGTTTCGTCTCTTCGATGAGGCGGACGCCCTCTTCCTGGTCCAGCCGGCGGTCGGCGCAGATGATGCTGCCCAACTTGGGGTCGTGGTACATGCGCAGCCGCTTGTAAAACGATTGCTTGATGAACGTGAGCTTGGTGCTAGCGGCCGCTGCGCCTTGGTCCCAGGCGTTCTTCAGCAAGAACGGTTTGACCGTGAGCGGGCTGGAAGCCACCACCACCGGGTTGCGGAACTTGACGCCAGCGAATTCGATCATCGGGTCCTCCTGGTCAGGCTTCCAACAAGAGGCGCATCTCGTTGGTCTGGCGGAAGCCCAGCCCTTCGTAGATGGGCCGGCCCATGTCGGAAGCATGGAGCTTGATCTCCACGATCCCCTGGGCCCGCGACCATTCCACCATGGTGCGCATGAGGTGGTGGGCGAGGCCCTGGCGGCGGTGGGGCGGCTCCACCCACATGCTCATCAGGTAGGTGTAGACGCCGCTGGAGTTGCGCGGCGTGCCGGGTACCCGGCCGATGGACAGGCCGGCGCCAGCCACGACCTCGCCGGCGGGCGTGCAGACCAGCCAGCCGCGGTACTCGCCGCTGGGGATCATCTCAGCCAACTGGGCAGCCACGGCCGCGTCCATCGCGTCGTTGCGGGCAGCGTCGCGGTTTCCGATCTCCTCAAACATGAGCCGTCGTTGCCGCACGATAACCGCAACATCGGCGGTGGTGGCTTCACGGGTTCGGTAGGGCGAAGACAAGGTAGGCTCCTCCACGCCGCGCCAGGGCGGCCATCAGTAGTAGAGACGTCGCTTCATGGTAGCCAGGTGGGCGAAGCTCTCTTCGATGTAGTGCACGGTGCGGGCCACCGCGGCCTCCAACGCCCGCGCCCCTTTCTCAGCGGTGGCCAAGCTGGGCCGCCCCCACACGCCGCCCGGGCAGACCGCGTCGAACGGCACCCAGTCCAGGTAGGCTTTGCTCACGTCGGGCACCCAGTCTTCGCCCAGGCCTCGCACCCAATCTGGGTGCAGGTGCAGCAGCAGCGACGTGGCCAGCTCGCCGGCATGGACGTCTTCCTGGGCGCTGCCCATGATCTGCCGCAGCTCGGCCCCGGCCACGGTGAACGGCTGCACCCAGAGACAGTCCAGGTCTGGGTGGTCGTAGTTGAGCTGGCGCACCGCCGTCTTGACGATGTAGTTCTCGCGGGGCGTCACGGTGGTTTCGTTGGCCCCGCCCAGGCTGTTGATCACCACCACCCTGCGGATCCCTTGGGCCAGCAGCGATTCCACCAGGTCGGTAACCACGGCCATGAGCGTATCCCAGTGCAGGGCCACCGTGCCGGCCGTGCCTTCGTGGGTGATGCTGGTGCCCAGCGGCAGGGTGGGCAGCAGGTAGACGGTTCCACGCAGCTGCTCGCCCACGCGCCGCGCTAGGTGGTCCAGGATGAAGGTGGAGGCGCCCACGGGCAGGTGGCTGCCGCAGCGCTCTGTAGCCCCTACCGGCAGCAGGGCGATGTCCGGCTTGGCGTCCCGCACCTCAAACGATGTGTTCTGGTAGTCCAGCAACATGGTCAGCCCTCCTCCCCGGCCCGCAGCGCTTCCACCCGGCCAAACGTCTCCTGCGCCCACTCGACGATGCGGGCCACGCTCAGGGCCCGAGCCTTGCGCCCCTTTTCCGCCGTACCGTAGGAAGGGTGGCCCCAGACGCCCCACTCGCTGATGAAGCCCATGTAGGCGTAATCCAGGAACTCCCGTCCCACCGGCGGCTGATAGTCCACCCGCTGGTCTTTCACGTGCTCGGGGTTGATGGCCAGTTGGCTGGCCGTTTCCGATTCGCTGGCATGGATCCCCACGCCTTTGTCCCAGATCTTCGGCTCGTCGGGCTTGGGCCCAAAGAAGGGCGGCATCAGCACAATGAGGTCGGGGTTGGCCAGGTTCAGTTCACGGATCTCCGCCTCCAGCACGAAGTTGCCGCCGTGGCCGTTGACCACCAGCACCTTGCGGATCCCTTGGGCGCGCAACGACAGCACCGTATCTCGCACCACCGCCGCCAGGGTCTCTGGCCGCAGCCAGACGGTGCCAGCCATGGACCCGTGGCACTCGCTCATGCTGAAGGGCAGGGCCGGCACCCAGAAGGCCCCCAGCTCCTGGGCCACGTGGCGGGTCAAGTCGCTGACGCCCAGCCAGTCGGTGCCCAGCGGCAGGTGGATGGAGTGCTGCTCTGTGGCCCCGATGCCCCAGACAGCCACCTCCGGCTGCGCTTGGGCGATCTGTTGACTCGTGTTCCGGTGATCCAACATGGCATGCCTACCTCCGAAGGGTTGCTGCTCAGGCCGCCCCCCGGGCCGGCGCGGCGCGGCGCAGCCAAGAAGACGGCCGCCTGCTGGGGCGGGGTGTTGGTCGGAAAGGGGCTGTCTACGCTGAAGACGAAGCCCCGTGCCGCCCGTGCCGCCCGTCGCTGGGCCCTCATCGCCTCGATCAACTCGTCCTCGCGCCAGGTGGGCGCGGCCGTCGCATCCAGGTTGCCGAAGAGGGCCATTTGCGGCCCCACCTGCGCGGCGATCTGGGCCAAGTCCAGGACGAAGCCTTCCTTGCTCTCTTCCACCGCCAGGGCTGTGGGCCCCATCTCCGCCAGGCGGGGCAAGCGGGGCACCGCGTCGCCGCACATGTAGAACACCGTGGGCACGCCGGCGGCGGGGCATCCAACGGCATCATCATCAGTCCCCGAAAGCCCAGCAGGCAGTAGCACGACCAAATAGGGCGCTTCCACCTCGGCGTAGAGGAAGAGCCGCCCGGCAGTCTCTTGGCGCAGCGGAGCCACCAGGCTGGGCGTACCGGGTTCTCCAGCGGCGTCAGCGCATCGATCTCGGCCGGCGTCTGGGGCAGAGGCCGCTCCCACGAGTCAACGGAGGACTTGGTGGGTGCATAGGCGTTCAGGTCCTCACACTGCCCGGATTCCTGGAGCATCCGCCACAAATGGCCGCCTTCCCGCCGCAGGGTGCGGGGCGCAGGCTGAGGCGGGAAGGGCAAACCGCCGCCCCAGATCCAGTCCGGCGGTTCCCCCAGCCCCTCCCAAGCCCGGCGGATGGCGCCGGCCTGCACCGCCGCGTCGTCCTTCGGTGCCAGGCGCATGGCTTGGCGGCTGCCCAACAGCGCGGCGTAGTCAACCGCGGCTTGGCGGCGGATCTCCGGGGCCAGATAGAGCCGCAGGTAGGGCGGCGCGACCGGCGTCCGATCCACCGCTGCACCGCGCAGCGCGGCCAA
>JAAYZY010000037.1 GCA_012514615.1 Chloroflexota bacterium
CGGGGAGCGAGAAGCCCTGGCGGCCCCTCGCCCCCCGTCTTGTGTCAGCCTACCCGCAGCTAGTCTAGATCGTCTCGATGGGCGCGACGGCGGGCGGCTGCTCAGCCAGGGCGTAGACTTGGCCATAGAGGTGCGCCGAGACCAGCTGCGCCCAGAACATGGTCAGGAACACGCCGACGATGCACAAGATGACGCCCAGGCTGCCGATGAGACCAGCCACGGCGCCAACCAAGACGGCGATGATGATGTTGACGATATTCTTGCTGGTGAACTGCCAGATCTCCCCGAACTGGAAGGCGGAGGAGAACTGACCGGTCATGGCGTAGCGGGTATAGAGCGCCGGCGTCACCGCCGCCACCACCAGGCCCCACAGGAAGTTGAGGCAGGAGAAGCACAGGCTTACCGCTGTGATGAGTCCATCGCTGCCCCCCTGCTCGGAAAGCGGGACGATGGCCACCGTCTGAATGCAGGTGAAGATCCAGACCGGGATCAGCCAGATCATCACGATCACCAGCATGATGAGGCCCTGGACGAACTTCTCACCCAGGTTGTCCCACTCGGGCAGGAGCTGGGGATCGCGACGGATCACCCGACGGATCACCTCCAGGATGTACCCCATGACGAAGGGAGCGCCAACCAGGATGGCCGACAGCAGGGAGAACACGCCGCCAATGAGGATCTTGACCAGCCAGTCCTTATCCTCAAATGGGAAGGTGAAAGACTTTCCGACGTCCATGGGCAACCTCCTTTGATGCGCACATTGGATGGGCAGGGAGCCTTGTCTCGCTGCCTTGTACCAACCGGTTCACCAGTCGCTAGCAGATCTGCCTTGGCCGCCCGCCGCCTGGCGCTGCGATGCACAAGACAGTTCTTGGGTACACTCTGATTATACCAGAGCTTGCCACAGAAGACAACCGCTGCTGGCCCCACAAGGGGGGGGGCTGGCCGCGTTACGGCGTCAAGACCTCGCCTTCCAGTGTGCGCACCGCCGCGCCCCCCAACCGCACGGCGGTGATCTGCTGGGCGTTCCCCTCGATCTCCAACACACCCAGACCGGGCCGGCCCACAAAATGCCCCTGCTCAGCCAGCAGGCGCGGCCCGGTCCGCAGGCTGTAGCGCACCAGGTAAGCGCCCATGGCCCCGCTGGCCGACCCGGTGAACGGGTCCTCGGAGGCGCCGCGGGGGTCCAGCAGGCGGGCGTGGGTATCAGCCTCGGGGCTGTAGCCCCCCAGGCAGAAAAGGAAGGCCGCTGACACGCCGGCCTTCTGGCACAGAGCCGCCAGGGCCGGTCGGTCCATGGCCACCTGCTCCAGCGAGCGCAGGTCTCGCCCCAGCGCCAGGAGGAAAGGTACCCCGGTCCCCACCACCTGAGGCTGCACCTCCCGGTGGAGGTCGGCCGGGGTCAAGCCCAGGCACGGGGCCACCTCTTCTCGGGAGAATGTAGGGCCGAAGGTGGGCGGCTGTTGGGTCATCACCACCCGCCGCGGCTGCCGGCCCTCGCTCTGCACCTCCACCGGCAAGACGCCCACGTTGAACTCCAGCTGCACCGTGGTGGAGGGCGCCCCCAAGGCGATGCGCCCCTCCTGGGCCAGGGCAAAGGCCGTGGCGATGGTGGGGTGGCCGGCGAACGGGATCTCGCGGCGGGGCATGAAGTAGCGGACCCGAAAGTCCGCCTGCGTTGACGGCAGAACGAAGGCCGTCTCCGAGAGGTTCGTCTCCCGGGCGATGGCCTGCATCTGCTCGTCGCTCAGGCCCTCGGCCTCAGGCAGCACAGCACAGGGGTTGCCGGCAAACGGCTGGGTGGTGAAGGCATCGAGGTAGAGCACACGGAAACGCTTCACCGGCTATCTCCCCGCCACCACCTCGATCTCCACCAGCGCGTCGGGGTCCGGCAGCGCCCCCACCTGCACGCAAGAGCGTGCCGGGGCCTCGCCAGGGAAGAAGGTGATGTAGGTCGCGTTCAAGGTCTTGAATAGCGACATGTCGGTGATAAAGACGGTGGCCTTCACGACTTTGTCCATATCGCTGCCGGCCGCCTGAAGGGTGCTGCGTACGTTCTCCAGCGTCTGCTTAGTCTGCGCAGTGATGTCGCCTTTGGCCATCTCCCCGGTGGCTGGGTTGCGGCCCACGGCCCCAGAAACGAACACCAGGTCGCCATAGATGACGGCCTTGGCGTAGGGCGCTCCAGCAGTGTAGCCCACAGCTTGCTTCTTCGGGTTGGACATCGAGAGCCTCCTTGTGGAATTGTATGACTACGTTATACCCCGTTACGCCGTTTCCGCCAAACGCAGCGCGTCGGCGAAACGTGTCGCGGCGATGTTGCGGCCGCTGAGGATCAAGGCCACCCGTTGCCCCCGCAGGTCCACCCCGCCGGTCAACAGCGCCGCCAACGTCACGGCTGAAGCGCCCTCGATGATCAACTGCTCATCTTCCAAGAAGGCGCGCATGGCTCGGGCCGTGTCCACGTCCTCCACCAGCACCACCTGTTCGATGAGATGGCGCGCCACCTGCCAGGCCAGAGGGGCCAGACCGCCAGAGAGGCCATCGGCGATGGTGGGCTTGAGCTCGATCCGCTCCCGACACACGCCGTCGCGGAACGAGAGGTAGGCCCCCGGCGCGGCCGTGGGCTCCACACCGATGATCCGTACCCGATCCGACATGGATTTGGCCGCCACCGCCACGCCGCTCACCAACCCGCCACCCCCGATAGGCGTCACGATCGCCTGCACATCCGGCAGCTCCTCCACAATCTCCAGGCCGATGGTGCCCTGTCCGGCCATGATCAGCGGGTGAGCGTGGGAGTGCACGTAGGTGGCCCCCTGGGCCGCCGCGTGGGCCTGCGCCCGGTCCAGCGCCGCCAGGTAGTGCGCGCCGCCCAAGCGGGCCTCCGCCCCCAGCGCCTCGATCTTGCGCACCTTGGTACGGTCGGCCCCTTCGGGCAAGAAGACGGTGGCCGGCAGACCGCCCAGCAGCCGCGCCGCATAGGCCATGGCGATGCCGTGGTTGCCGCTGGAGGCGGTCACCAGGCCCCGCGCCTGCTGGGTCGGCGGTAGCGCCGAGACCATATTGATGGCCCCCCGCACCTTGAAGCACCCGCAGAGCTGCCAGCATTCCATCTTTAGGTAGACCTGGCAACGGGTCCGTTCGCTGAGCGCAGCGGAGTGCAGCAGCGGGGTGCGCCAGACATGGGGCCGCAGGCGGGCCCGCGCCTGCCAAATGTCGGCCGGGCGCAACTCTGCTTCCTGGGTCGCTTGCTCCATGGTGGTGCCTCCCAACGGTCGGTGCGGGGTCAGCGGCGCTCCCTTCGGGGAGCGCCGCCGCCCCAGGCCCGGCAGCCTGTCGGCGCCGGCTACTTGACCTCGCGGTACCAGTTCTCGGGGAATTCGTCGGCGTGGGGGTCGATAAGCTTGTGGGTAGGAAAGAGCACATCGATGCCCAAGATCTCGGTGATGAACAGCTCCACCACCCCCTTGACAATGGACCCCTCCAGCAGGTGCCCGCCTACAGTGGGCGCGTCCCAGCCGCCGCCCACCACGAAGTGTACCGCGGCAAACGGCTCCTCGCCGCCGCCCTTCACCGGTCGGGGATGGATGATGCCGCTCATGGAAAGCACCATGGTCAGGTTCTGCACGGTCATGGGCGACTCGTTGTGCCAGTTGTCCGGGTGGGCGGTGTCGGGAGCCCAGACCAGGAACTTGGTGGGTTGCAGTCCCCCCATGAACACGGCGTGGATCTTGGCGAAGCGAATGCCGTGGTCCTTGGCAAACTTCTGCAGGGCCAAGCAG
>JAAYZY010000387.1 GCA_012514615.1 Chloroflexota bacterium
GCCTTGGCCTTTGGCCTGCAGGGCCAGGAAACCGGCCAACTGCGCGACCCCCGGGGCGTGGCCGTGGGCGACGACAGCAACATCTATGTGGCCGACACCGGCAACCACCGGGTGCAGGTCTTCGACGCGGCGGGGGCCTTCTTGCGCACCTGGGGCGGCGAGGGCGAAGCCCCGGGCCAGTTCAAGGAACCCTGGAGCATCGCCGTGGACGGCGAAAACAACGTCTACGTGGCCGACACCTGGAACCACCGCATCCAGAAGTTCTCTGCCGAGGGCAACTTGCTGCAGACGTGGGGCCAGTTCGGCAGCACCAACGGGCAGTTGGGCGACCCAACCGCTCTTTGGGGCCCCCGGGCCCTCATGGTGGACGGCGACGGCAACCTGTTGGTCACCGACACCGGCAACAAGCGCATCATGAAGTATGGACCCGATGGGGAGTTCCTGGGGCAGTGGGGCGGCTTCGGTTTCGAGGCTGGGCTGTACGACGAGCCGGTAGGGCTGGCGGTGGACGATCAAGGCAACGTCTACGTGGCCGACACTTGGAACCAGCGCATCCAGAAGCTCAGCCCGGCTTTCGCCCCGCTTGGGGAATGGGCCATCCTGGGATGGCAGAGCGAGTCGGTGGTGAACAAGCCCTACCTGGCGGTCTTCGGCGACCGGCTCTACGCCAGCGACCCAGAGAGCTTCCGCATCCTCGTCTTCGACCTGAACGGTACGCTGGTGGCCACGTTCGGCGCCTTCGGAAACGACCTGCGGGGTCTCAATCTGCCCCTGGGGTTGGCTGCAGACAACGCTGGGAACCTGTATGTGGCCGACTCGGGCAACCACCGCATCCTGAAGTTCCCCCCGATCCGGTAGTACGCGCGGGTAGGTAGCTGTACCCGGCGCCAGAAGGAGGGTTGCCCCACCTCTGGCGTCGGGGCGTAACCGAGAACACCGAGGCCCACTGCTTATGGAACACGCGGCGGGACAGCGGAAGGGACACGGCCTCCGCAGCATTGCCCCTGGCCTGGCAGGGATGGCAGCTGTGGCGCTGGGCTTTGCCGCGCAAACCCGTTTTGCCGACAACCAAGTGACTGAAGGCGTACTGGCCTACGGGGCCGCCGCGGTGCTGTTTGCCCTGGCCCTGCGGGCCGTGAGGCTGCCGCAGATCGGGCGAGCCGAGGGCGGCCGCTACCCTCCCGGCCGGTTGTGGAGCGCCGTTCTGCTGTGGCTCGTCGCGGCCGGGCTGACCCTGGCTTCCCTGCGCCTCTTCGGCCGAGAGACCAGCCTGGCCTCAGCCTGGAACCTCTACCTCCTGAGCTTGGGCACGCTGTTGTTGAGCCTGGCAGTGCTGGGCCGGCGGCAGGGCGCCGGCGCCGCAGGCGGGCAGGCCGCCCCGCTCCGCTGGCGCGAAGGGGCGCTGCTGGCCGGCATCCTGGCCCTGGGGCTCTTCATGCGCCTCTACCGCCTGGATGTCTTCCCCTTCGGCACCTGGTACGACGAGGCCGACAACGCCCTGGTGGCCCTGCAGATCCTGAACAACCCAGACTACCGCCCGGTCTACGCCACCACCCTGCCCACCCCGCACATCTACCTGATCGCCCTGTCGTTCAAGCTCTTCGGCGTGGAGACGCTGCCGATCCGCTACGTGAGCGTGCTCTTCGGCGCGCTCACTGTCGTGGCCGCCTGGGGCGCCGGCCGAGAGATGGGTGGCCGGCGCTTGGCTCTGACCATGGCCTTCCTCTTGGCCGTCTCCCGGTGGGACATCAACCACAGCCGCATCGGCATGATCGGCGTCACCACCCCCTTCTTCGAGCTCCTGACCATGTGGCTCCTGCTGCGAGGGCTGCGCACGCGGGAGCTGGTGGACTTCGGCCTGGCCGGCCTTGCCCTGGGGCTGGGGCTCACGTTCTACGCTCCATTCCGCGTCTTCCCGCTGGTGATGGCGGTGCTGCTGCTGCACATGTTGCTCACCCAGAAGGGGTTCCTCAAGGCCCACCTGGCCAACGGGCTGCTGCTGGCCGTGGCTGCACTGGTGGCCGTGTCGCCGGTGGCGCAGTTCGGCTTGCGGCACCCCGACGTGCTGCTGGACCGCACCAAGCGCACCAGCATCTTCGCCGACAAGAGCCCGGCCGAAGGCTGGCGCGCCGTGCAGGTCAACGCTGCCAAGCACCTGCTCATGTTCAACTACCGCGGCGACCCCAACGGCCGCCACAACCTGCCCGGCGAGCCGATGTTGGACTACGCCACGTCGGTCTTCGCCGTGCTGGGGGCTGGGCTGGCCCTCACCCGCCTGCGGGAGCCGCGCCAGTTCCTCCTGCCGATCTGGCTGCTGATCATGCTGGCCGGCGGCGTCTTCTCCCTGGATTTCGAGGCGCCCCAGTCCCTGCGGGCCATCGGTTCCCTGCCTCCCGCCTACCTGCTGGCCGGCCTGGCCCTGGAGCGCTTGGGGCGCGAGGCAGACTGGGCCTGGCGGCGGCGCGGCACGCAGGTCTTCGGCGTCGCCTTGGCCCTGCTGCTGGCGGTGGCCGGTACGGACAACTACCAGACCTACTTCCACCGGCAGGCGCGGGACTTCGCCTCGTGGAACGCCTACTCCACGTCGGAGACGCTCACGGCGCGGTTGCTGGCCTCCCTGGGCAACACGGTGGAATACGAGATCATCTCGCTCTACCAGGGGCACCCGGTGCTGCAGTTCTTGGCCCCAGGGGTGTCGTACCGCACGCTGGATACCACGGCCGCTCTGCCCATCCGCCGAGCCCTGGACAAGGACCTGGTGATCGTTCTGGACCCCGACCGCC
>JAAYZY010000388.1 GCA_012514615.1 Chloroflexota bacterium
ACAGAGAAGCTTCTCAAGGAGCTGGGGGATAAGGTTCCGCCCACTGACCGTGGTACCATCGAGCAGTCGGTGCAGGAGCTGAAGCGGGCCAAGGATGGCAACGACACCGCCAAGATCCGCGAGCTGATCGAGCAGTTGAAGCAGGCCAGCTACGCGTTGGGCCAGCAGGTCTATGCCCAGCAGCAGACGGCAGGCGGCGCAGGCAGTCCACAGCCGGATCGCCCGGCGTCTGGCGGGGATGACGACGTGGTGGAAGGCGAGTTTCGGGAGGCCTAGGGCCCGACGGAAGACAATCGGCCACTCACGAGGGAGGCAGTCTGTAGGGGCTGCCTCCCCACATGGGGAGGGAGCGCGGTGATGGATGAGAGACGAGGGCTTCGCATCCCGGTGCAGGTGAAGCGGCGGGGCGAGGCAGGGGGCGGCGGCTCTGCGGCTGGCGAGAACCCGCCGACGCCGGACGTCGAGCCCGCGGCAGAGCAGGGCGCTGTGTGCGAGGCGGAGGCCCAGGCGGAACTGCAGGCGCTGACGGGGAAGCTGGCCGAGAAGGAAGAGGAGCTGGCTTCATGGCAGGACCGGGCGCTGCGTCTGCAGGCGGAGATGGACAACTTCCGCAAGTTGCAGCGGCGCATTGCAGACGACCAGGTGCAGACGGAGCGAGAGCGCCTTCTGCGGGCGTTTCTGCGGGTGGGCGACGACCTTGAGCGAGCGCTGCGGGCCGCCGAGGCCGATCCAGGGGCGATTCTGGAAGGGGTGCGGCTCATCCACCAGTCGTTCATGCTGGTGCTGCAGCAGCATGACGTGCTGCCCATTGACGCCCAAGGGCAGGCATTCGATCCGAACCGCCACGAGGCGGTGACCATGACGCCGGCCCCAGCCGGGGCAGAGGGCGAGCCGAGAGTGGCCGAGGTACTTGAGACCGGCTACGTGCTGGGCGATCGGCTGCTGCGCCCGGCCAAGGTGGTTGTGCAGCGTTAGCCGTGGCCGGCTGGGCGCTGTTGGTGATCTCGGGTAGGGGGCTCCCCTGAGGAGGGGCGATGGAGTACAAGGACTACTACAAAGTATTGGGAGTGAGCAAGACCGCCAGCGAGAAGGAGATCAAGACCGCCTTCCGCAGGCTGGCGCGCCAATGCCATCCTGACGCCAACCCCGACGACCCCCGCGCAGAGGAGCGGTTCAAAGAGATCAACGAAGCGTACGAGGTGCTCTCTGATCCCGAAAAGCGACGCAAGTACGATCAGTTGGGGGCCGATTGGCAGCGCTGGCAGCAGCACGGCGGCAGCCCCACAGACTTCGACTGGAGCCGCTGGGCCGCCGGCGGGGCAGGAGGCGGGCCTCGGGTGCAGGTGCACTACGGCGCCCCGGAGGACCTGGAGGGGCTCTTCGGCGGCGGTGGGTTTTCTGACTTCTTCAGCCAGCTCTTCGGCGGCATGGGCGGGGCCCGGGCGGCTGAGGGGGGCGGTTTCCGCCCCGGGGTGCAGCGCGGGCAGGATCTGCAGCATGAGGTGGAGATCACCCTGCGGGAAGCCTACCAGGGAACCGAGCGGGCGCTGCAGTTGGATGGTCGCCGTCTGGAAGTGAAGATCCCCCGCGGGGCGAAGACCGGCACCAAGGTGCGCATCGCCGGGGTTGGCGGCCCGGGCGTGGGCCGGGGCGGCAGCGGCGACTTGTTCTTGCGGGTCAAGGTGCTGCCAGACTCGCGCTTCGAGCGACGCGGCGACGACCTGCACAGCACGGTGATGGCGGACCTGTACACGGCGGTGCTGGGCGGCGAGGTGACCGTACCCACAATGGAAGGTTCGGTGGTGCTTCGGGTGCCTGCCGAGACGCCGAACGGCAAGGTCTTTCGCTTGCGGGGCAAAGGGATGCCGAAGCTGCGCCAACCTGAGGAGTTCGGCGATCTCTACGCTCGTCTGGAAGTGCGCCTGCCCCAGCGCTTGACCGTCCCACAGAAGGAGCTGTTCGAGCAGTTGCGCCGACTCTCGGAGGCGTAAGAGCGCAGGGTCCGGCAGCGTCCGAAAGGCAGAGCCTAGATGGCCGGGAGGTGTGGGGATGCAGCAGAGGCGACGCGTCGGTGGGGTGGTGGTTGCGGCCCTTGTTCTGGGGGCGTTGACGCTCCTTTCGTGCCAGGCGCCCAACGCGGTCTTGGAGCGGCTCCTGCCGCCCACCGCCACGCCTACAACCGTGCCTACGCCCACGACGATGCCCACCCCCGTTCCGCAGGCCTCTTCCATGCTGTCGTTGGAGGAAGAGATCATCGGCATCTACCAGGAAGCGGGGCAGGGCGTGGTGAACATCACTAACCGCAGCTACGCCTACGACTTCTTCATGCAGGTGGTTCCGCAGGAGGGCTCCGGTTCGGGCTTCGTGTACGACGACCAGGGACACATCGTCACCAACTACCACG
>JAAYZY010000038.1 GCA_012514615.1 Chloroflexota bacterium
ACTCTTCGATGGCCTGGCGGTACTTCCCCTGCACCTCGTGGACGTAGGCCAGGTTGCGCAACACATCCACGTTCTGACCGTCCAGTTCCACGGCGCGCAGGGCTTCTTCCATGGCGCGATCCCAACGTCCTTTGTCGGCATACGCTTCTGCCAGGTAGGCGTGGGCCAGGGCCGACTCGGGGTTCAGCGTCAGCGCCTGCAGGGCCACGGTGATCGCTTCATCCGGACGGCCGTTCCAGTCCAGCCCCATGGCCAGGATGGCATAGTGCTCGGCGTTGTCGGGGTCCAGCCGGATGGCCGCTTCGGCCAGGGTGATCGCCTCGTCCGACTTCCCGATCATGGTCAGGACGCGGGACAGACGGGAGTGGATCTCGTCGTTGGCCGGCTCCAGGCGCAGCATCTCACGGTACGCAGCCGCGGCGTCGTGGAGCTTCCCCTGCCGGTAGGCCTCCTCGGCTTGCGGCAGGTAGGAGACGGCTGCGCGTGTGGGGGTGGGGGTGGGCTCGAAGGGGCGGCTCCATTCGGGTTGCTCCACGAAGAAGACACGGTAGACCAGCCAGATCAGGAAGATGTCTAGGATCAGCAGGATGAGCACCCGTGAAGGGCGGGAGCGTTTCTTCTGGCGTGGCCCAATGTACATCGACACCCCCTGCAGTCTGAGCCGAAAGGCGCCGGGAACAGGCGCTGGGGGCATTATAGCACGATCGAGAGGTTCTGACAACCAGGGCCGAAAAGGGGCTTGGGGCGGCGTCGCTACTCCTGCCAGCGGTCCCAGTGAACGATCTCGCTCAGGGACTTGCGCTGCAGGCTGCCGGCCAGCGCTTTGACGGCGCGGCCGTACCAGTCGCTCCCTTCGGCGGGGTAGCCCATAGGGGTGAGCGCCACCACTCGGATGTTCGCCGGGATCTCCAGGATCTGGCGCACGCGTTCCTCGTTCATCGCCCCGATCCAGCAGGTGCCCAGGCCTTCGGCGGTGGCCGCCAGTACCGCATGTTCCATGGCGATGGCCACATCCACAAGGTAGAAGTCCTGGTCTTCTCGGCGACCACTTTCCGCAGGGTCGCCGCAGGCCACCAGGACCAGCGGCGCCTGGCTCAGCCAGCGGTTGATCTGGTACCCCAGAGGCTGCTCTTTGGCCAGGCGGGCGATCAGCTCCGGCTCTCGCACCACCAAGAAGCGCCAGCACTGCCCGTTGCGCCAGGAGGGGGCCAGCCGCGCCGCCTCCAAGATTCGCAGCAGCTTCTCGTCCTCCACCGGGCGCGGCGCGAACCGCCGCATGCTATGGCGTTGGCGAACCGTCTCGTAGAATCCCGCGATCTCTCCCATGGCTGTCGCCCCGCCTACGATGTCTGGCTGTCTGCCGGTTCCGGGTCCAGCAAGTCCCAGCGCTCTTCCGGGGGCAGGGTGCGCAGGTCCTCGGGCCGTTCCAGGTGATCTACGTAGAGCACGCCCTGCAGGTGGTCGATCTCGTGCTGCAACACCCGCGCCAGAAGGCCCTCGCTCTCCAGGCGGATGCGTCTGCCCTTCAGGGTCTGGGCGCGCACCGTCACCTGTTCGGCGCGGCGCACCTGACCAACGTAGCCCGGCACGGAGAGGCACCCCTCCTCGCCCACCTGTGCCCCGTCGCGCCGCACGATTTCGGGGTTCACCAGGGTGTAGATCTGGCCGCTCTGAGGGTCGTCGTCTTCTTCCGGCATCTCGATCACGACAATCTGCTTCAAGACGCCCACCTGGTTGGCCGCCAGCCCCATGCCGTGGGCGTGGCGCATCGTCTCCAGCATGTCGTCTGCCAGACGCTGCAGATCGCGGTCAAAGACCTTCACCTTCTGCGCCTTGCGCCGCAGGATGGGGTGTTCTGATGTGAGCACAGACATGGTGGCCATGGCCAGCCTCCAACTTCAACTCAGCCGTTCTGGGCCAACGCGCCGGAGCTAGACGCGCGTGTGGCCAATAATCCTTCACAAGGCCAATTATAACCCGGGCCTAGTGGGTCTGTCAAGGGGCGCGAAGAACGAGGTCGCGAGGGCTAACCGAAGCGGCCGGTGACGTATTCCTCGGTGCGGGGGTCTTTGGGGCGCACGAACATCTCTTCGGAGTCGGCTACTTCCACCAGCTCACCGTTGAGGAGGAAGGCGGCGCGGTCGGCGATGCGGGCGGCCTGTTGGATGCTGTGAGGCACCATGACCACGGTGTAGCGTTCCCGCAGGATCCGCAGCGACTCTTCTACCCGGGCGGTGGAGATGGGGTCGAGGCCGG
>JAAYZY010000389.1 GCA_012514615.1 Chloroflexota bacterium
CCCGACCGGGGAAGTCCTTGCCAGCCATTCGCCTTCCTCCTTACTACGTTCTGCCATGCGTACCCCATGGCGAAGGTTGGACGCCAATTGCCATCCAGTATAGCGCAAGACGGGCGGTTTGTCCAGCGTTGGCTCGGGGCGGAGTGCCGCTGCCCTGTGGACAGGCCGGCCCTGGGCGCGGCGGGTGGTGGCCGTTGATCTGCCCAGGGTGCCAGGGCGTGCTACCCGAGGGGGCTGCCTGTGGTATAATGCCCTGCCAGGAGGCGACCTGCCCATGACTGAGACGAATCGCATCCGCTGCCCCAAGTGCAACTACCCCAACATGCCTGACGCCGAACGCTGCGCGGTGTGCGGGCTGCCGCTGACGCAGCGCTGCCCGACCTGTGGGCAGCATCGGCCGTGGTACGTGGAACACTGCCCCAAGTGCCACCGCGAGGCCCAGGGCGAGGAGCTTTTTGCCCAGCTCTTTCGACAGCCGCCGCCGCGCCGCCTGCGCGACCGCTACGCCATCCGCCGCGAGCTGGCCCGCGGCGTCGCCACGGCCGTGTTCTTGGCGGAGGACGAGCAGCGCGGCGGGGCGCGGGTGGTGGTCAAGGAGTTCAGCGACCAGAGCCTGCTGGCGGCCGACGACCGCCGAATGGCGGTGGAGGCGTTTGGGCAGACTGTGGCCTGCTGGGCTGGCTTGCGCCACCCGGCGCTGCCGCAGATCCTGGAGGTCTTCTCACGCCAGCGACAGCACTACGTGGTCATGGAGGCGGTGGCCGGTCGGTCGCTGGCTCGGATGATCGAAGACCCGGCCCAGTTGATGACCGAATCCATGGCCGTGAACTGGATCGTGCAGCTCTGTGACTTGCTGACCTTCCTGCACGGACAGACGCCACCCCTGGTCTTCGCCAACCTCAAACCGAGCCACCTGTTGGTGGAGGCTTCGGGGCGGCTGAGGGCCGTGGGCTGGAACCTGGACGCGCTGCTCCAGCCGTGGCGGGGGATGGACCCGCGCTTCGCGGGTACTCCCGGGTACGAAGCGCCGGAACAGCGGCAGGGGAAGGCCGAGCCTGCCTCCGACGTTTTCGCGGCTGGACGGCTGCTCTACAGCCTGCTGACGCGTCAGACGCTGAGGGCTGGGCAACGTCTGCGGGCTCTGCGGCAGGTGAACCCCAGCATCTCGCCCAAGCTGGAGCAGGCGGTGACCGAAGCGATGCGGACGGACCTGCGCACGCGCACGGCGACGGCTGAAGCGTTCAGGCGGGCCCTGCTGGACGTGCAGGGTGAGGCGGCCCAGGCGCAGGACGCGCCGCCGGAAGCGCTGGAGACCTACCGCCTGTCTGGCGCCGAGCAGGCGCGGGACCTGCCGGATCTGGTGCGCCTGAGCCAGGACCACTGGGAGCCGATCCGCAACCAGTTCTTCGCCGGGGAGGTGAGCCGCTGGCTGCGGGCGCAGGCTGAGCAACTGCGCCGCAGCCTGCAGGCCGCCCAGGCCGACCGCCTGGCCCTGCTGGCCGACTCTGCCGACCGGGCGCGTGAGGAGAGCGGGCTGGGCTCCACCGGGCAGCAGGATGTGGCGTTCGCCCGCTGGCTGCAGGCCACCGGACATGTGCCCGGGAAGCCGGTGCTGCAGACCAGCACGCGCCTATTGAAGCTGGGGGTGGTGCCCGCCGACCGCAAGCTCAAGGCCAGCTTCAGGGTGCAGAACGGCGGGAGCGCCTACCTGTTCGGCGCCGTGACCTCGGAGGCGCCTTGGCTGCGGCCCATCGACCGCGAGTTTGGCTGCCCCCCGGGCCAGGCGGCGACGCTGGCGGTGATGATCGACGGCAGCCGGCTGCCGCCCAAGGGCGAGCAGAACCCCCAGGCGCTGTTGCTGGAAAGCAACGGGGGCCGGGCGTGGGTGGGGGCGCAGGCCGCCCCGCCGGCCGGGCAGCTGACAGTGACGCCCTCCACTGTGGACTTCGGGCGCCTGGCGGGAGACAAGGAAGCGACCATCGGCTTACGCGTGGCCAAC
>JAAYZY010000390.1 GCA_012514615.1 Chloroflexota bacterium
AGGAGGGCGGTGAGCGGCGCCACCCGCAAGCGCAGCAGCAGTCGGAAGGCCAGCCCGATGGCTGCGGCGCTCAGCAGGGCCAGCGGCGCCCGCATGGGCGGCAGGAGTCTCCCCAGCGCCTTCAGGGTGACGTCGTCTTCCAGGTCCAGGGACGACTGGCCGATGACCCTGGACCAGGCCTCCATGTCGAGATGGCCCAGCCAACGTTGTGCGGCGATCCCGGCTGCGCCGGACCACATGGTCCAGACGCCCGGCGCGCCGATCTGGAACGTCCCGGCCGGGCGTCCCTGCTCCAAGGCGTGAAGGAAGTGGGCGCTGCGGAAGGCCCAGAGGGGCTCGTCCCAGGTGGCAGCCTGGCCGATCCCCCACATTCGGATGCCGCCGGCCAAGGCGAACAAAGCCAGGGCGATCACCCAGAGGCGGGGCCACGGGGAACGGGATTGGCCAACCTGGCGGCCTGCAGATGTGAGCACAGAAGCCTCTACCCTAGGTATCCTAGGTCCTCCAAACGCCGCCTCACCTCGGCCTCGTCGTCGACCGAATAGGCGGAGGCAGCCACACCCTCGGTGGCGGCGAGGGCAGGGTGGGCCGATGGGTCGGCAGCCGCGGGGACTCCTTCCAGCGCTTCGGCCAGCAGGCGGCCGTCCATGTAGGGCGGCGGAGTCTGGCCCAGCAGGTACAGCAGGGTGGGGGCCAGGTCGAGGATGTGGGCAGCCTGGAGGGTCTGACCGGGGCAGATGCCCGGGCCGCGCATGGCCAGGATGCCCTCCATGGTGTGGTGGCCTGACTGCCCGAAGCCGGCCTCCAGCAGGCGGTTGGAGCCGAAGTCAGCGTGGCCGAACGAGACGTAGCGTCGCCGGTCGGTGTGCACCAGGAGGTCGGGCAACCGCGGCAACTGATCCCCGCTGAAAATCTCCTCGCGCCGGTGCACCTCCAGCACCACCGGCGCCCCGTTGGCTGGATCCCGCAGGCGTAAGGCGGCCGCGGCGATCCCTTCCCTCACCGCCTCGTACTCAGCGCCGGGCTGCACGCAGCCTTGAGCGCGGACCCCGGCGGTGTTGACGTAGACCTGCCCGAAGTTGCCCACGGCGAAAGCGCGAGTGCGGGCCCAGTCCACGTCGTCAAACGATAGGAACAGGCGACGCAGCAGGCCGCCCTTCTTCCCCCCTTTCACCTGAGCCCGCAGACGCCCAAGGCCCAGCGCCGAGACCACGCGGAGGACGTTGAGCGGCGTCAGCCCCAGGCGGAAGGCCAGGTGCTTGAGCGCGGTGCCTGGCCCCCTGCGCAGACGCAACCATCCTTGCTGCAGCAGCCAATTGTTCAGGTGCAGGAAGCTGTGGAACGGCCCAAAGCCGTGGTCCGATAGCAGCACTGTCACACTGTCGTTGCCGGCCAGGTCCAGCAGCTCGCCCAGGTAGGCGTCGAGTTGGGCAAACAGCCGTAGGGCTCCCTGGCGCGCCCCGGGAGCCAGCCGCGGGTCGTGGCGAGGGTGTGTGGGGTCCAGCAGGTGCCACAGCTCGTGCTGCAGTGTGTCTGGGCTCATGAAGACCACTGTGGCCAGGTCCCAGGGCTTGTTCTGCAGCAGATAGCGGAAAGTCTGCATGCGCCCATGGGCGCAATCCAGCATGTCTTGCACGAAGCGCTCGATGTCGCCGTTGCGGTGCGCTTCACTGGGGCTGAGGGGGAAGTCGCCGAAATGGGCCCTCAGCTCCTGCTTGAGCTCCCGGGGGTAGGTGTAGCTGCTTTCGGGGCCGGGGGCCAGGAAGCTGCTGACCACCACGCCGTTGACCGCCATGGGGGGGTACGTTCCGGGCACGCCGGCGGCAATGACCGGCCGGCCGACGCTGCTGAGCAGCTCCCAGAGGGTGGGCAGGCTGCGGGCTTGGGCGTTGGTGATGCCCACGCGGTAGCCCCCGGGCTCAGGGGCGACAAAATCCACCAGGCCATGCTTGCCGGGGTTGGCGCCTGTGGCGAACGACGACCAGGCGGAGGCCGACACCGGCGGCAGGGTGGTGGTCAGGGGGCCGCTGGCCCCTTCGGCCAGGAGCCGGGCCAAGTGGGGCAGCCGGCCCTCGTCTACCCAAGGCCTGAGGAGCTCCCAGGTGGCTCCATCCCACCCCACCACCAACACCCGACGCGGCAGCGTAGTCATGGGCTGGGGGCCTGGGGCCTGTCTGCGTTCTGGGTGCGCTGGGCGATGACCAGGAAGAGGCCGCCCAAGAGCACCGGCAGCAGGTGCGTCAGACGGAACAGCAGCGCGTAGGAGAGGGCCATGCTCTGATCGTACTGGAACAGGAGCATGATGGCGGCGAACACGAACTCCAGGGTCCCCAGCCGTCCGGGAAGGGCCGGCACCAGGTTGGCTAGGTTGAAGACGATGGCCAAGAGCAGGTAGGCCTGGATGGGGAGGGCCAGTCCCATCCCCACGCCCACCAGGGCGAAGGGCAGAAACTGCACCGCCCACACAGCCAGGGAGAGGGCAAGGCTCCACAGAACCACCCGCAGCGACAGCAGGTGGGCCAAGCCATCTACGAACGAGCGGAAGCGCGGCACAAACCACTTGGAGGCCGAAGGCAGCAGCCGGCAGGCCAAACGCTCCATCACTTGGGCAGCCCACTGGCGGCGCCAGGCCAGGGCGATGAGAGCGCTGAGCCCCAGGGCCCAAGCGGCCGCTGCAAGCCAGGCCACGTTCTTCACCCAGGTTGGCAAGGGCAAAAGGAACACCAACACGATGAGGCTGAGCGAGAGCACCAGCACGTCGTTCAGGCGCTCCAGCACCAGGGTACCCAGGGTGGCGCTGCGATTGACGCCGGCGCGCTGGC
>JAAYZY010000391.1 GCA_012514615.1 Chloroflexota bacterium
CAGGGCATACGGAGTGTCGGTCCAGCCAGGGTTGCCCGCGTAGGCGCCCGTGAACTGCTTGGCCCGCACCATGCGGGCGAGCCCATCGGCCTCGTGGATGGTCAGGTGGTTCCGCTCGTCGATGACCGCCGTCTTGACATGGTTGTAGTAGGTGCGCACCTTGGTGTTATCGGGGTTGACGGTCTCACGGATCCGCCCCAACCCGTCGTAGGTGTATTGCCGGCGAGGCTTGGCCCAATCTGGCGACTGGTAGCTGCCCCCTGTGGCCGCGACGGTGTAGGCCACCGTCGCGGTGACCACCTGGCCCAGCCCATCGTAGCGCTGGTTGGCGAGGACGATCTCCCCCGTGGCCGCCGCCTCGGCCTGGGTTTGCACCACCCGCCCCAGGCCATCCAGGAAGGTCCAGGCATCCAGGTAGGTCGCGGCAGCGCCCCCGCCGCTGGCATCGTCCCGCTGTCGCTCCCGCACCCGGAACGGCGTCTGGGTGCTGGCGACGTAGTTGGTGTATTCCAGCACCGCCGTGGCGCTGTGCGCTCCCTTGGTCTCCCCGGGTCGCCACATCCCCGTGACCCGGCCCCACCAATCGTACTCGTAGGCCGTCACGGAATCGTTGGGGTCCCTGGCCTCCTCCACCTGCCCGAAAAAGCGCCCTTGCACCGGGTTGCTCCCGCTCCAGGCCGCCGCCCCGCTGTCGCTGGGGCACGCGCTGTCTTGCGAGCCCGGCACGCCGTAGAACTTCGTTCTGGTCTGGTATCCCAGGGCGTCCTTCACACAGACCGGGAACGCCTGGTGCCAGGGGTCGTAGAAGGTCTCGGTGAAGCGGTCTAGGGGGTCGTAGACCCGCTTCAGGTTGCCGTTGGCCCAGTAGGTGTACTCCGTCTCCGCCCAGTTGGCTCCATCCAGCTTCACCTTCTGCAGCCGCAACTGCCCGTTGGTGGGAGGCGTGGTGTAGTCGGATGTCTGGTCGTAATACAGCAGCGTCTGGCCTTCCAGGCTGGCCCCCGCCGCACCCGAGCGCAACTTATACAGGTCGGTGCGGCCAGGCCGGTTCACCACCCACCGACCGCCGTCGGTGCGGGGGTAGTACCAGGCGTAGGTCGTGCGTACCGGCTCGGCCCCACACGAACCGCTGGAGCAGTCGTACTCCTGGCTCTGGGTCAGGTTGCCGAACTGGTACGCTCCACCCTGGCGAGAGACTTCGTAGCCCAACAACTGCTGGCTGACGATGGCGGCGTCCCGGTAGGCATTCACCTGCTCGGCATAGACGAAGCGGGGCTTCGTGTCTTCGGCCATACCGCTGTAGCCAGAGAGGGGCAGGCTGGCGGTGCTGCTGATCCAGGTGGTATCCACCCGACTGAGCTCACTCCCGCCCGACGATACACGCAGTCGCCACTCCCGGCCGGCCAAGTGGTCGATGTTCACGCCGTTGCTGGCCGTCTGGATGGTCTTGAACAGGCGCCGTTCCACCGCGCCGTTGGGCAGCGTCACGTCCACCTGCTGCCACCCCTTGGCCAGGTCCAGGTTGTAGACGTCCTCCACCCACCCGCTGTAACTGTAGCTCCACACCCCATCGGCTGCCCCACTCTGCCCAGAGCTCTCGGTGCGGGTCAGCACGTTGTGGGGGTTCTTGCTGTTGCTGCCCCGGTTCTGCGACGTGAAGGTGACCCTGCCGCCGTAGCCGTTGTCTATCCACGCCACAGCTCCATAGTCATCTTCCCAGACAAAGGCGTCTTGCGTGTAGCTGATGGTTGTGCGAGGCAAGGGGTTGCCGCCGGACAATTCCTCAATGTAGTCCAGGTTGAGCACCTTCTGGGATACCGCTGTGGCAGGCCCCGAGCTGTGGCCGAGGTTGTAGGTGCGCACCGTCTGCCAGGCTCCGTCGGACTGCTGCTTGACCCTGACGGCAACAGAAGTCAGCTTCGTGTCTGTGTAGAACTGCCAGACATCGTTGCGGTCGTAGCCACTGGGGAAGTCATCCCGAGCGCCGTAAGTGAGTTCCACCTTGGTGGTGCTGTCGTTGTACGCCACCTCCGCCAGTCGAATGGCCCGGGTGTAGCCAGGGCAGCCGGACGGTCCGGAGGCCTTGTCCTCTGTGGCCCAGGTATAGGTCACGGTGTTGCCGTTGGGCGCCTGCATGCTGGTGAGAGGCAGCCGCACGTATCGCTTGTGCTGGTCTCCGGCGCCACATAGCTTCCAGTAGTGCACCTGGCTGGAACCGCCGAAG
>JAAYZY010000392.1 GCA_012514615.1 Chloroflexota bacterium
CGTCAACGGCAACGAGGCTCACCTCGTCGCCGGGGGCCATCCCCCCGACCAGATCGCAGAGGTCTCGGACGGCAGTACCCATCACCGCGCCCTTGTCCTTCAGGTTCTGGGTCTCAGCCGCATCCCACATGTCGCCTTCGAAGACAGGCCCCTGGTGGAAGTAGTGCGTCACGCCGTCGCCGTGGACCGGCAGGTTGCCCTTCATCCACTCGTACGACACGGTCCTTTCGGCAAGCACGGTCGCGCCATCGGCCGCGTATCGCACGATCTGCAGTTCGGTCGTTGCCCCTGTCGCCACGACAGAGGCGGGCAAGCCAACCAGCATAGCCAGCAGCAAGAATCCAGCAACGACTCTTCTCATCCTATCCATCATCCTTTGCCCTGGTGATCCGAGCCTTGTACCGGCGGTAAGCGACGTACCCGCCGATGTTGGCCGCCGCCAAGGCTATCACCGCCAGGATCAAGTAACGGTTGTCCTCCCAGGCGGGGCCCAGGCCCTTCGCCGCTGCGCCCGTCTGCAAGACAGTGGTCTTGACCTTGACACCCAAAGCCACGTTGTCTCCCGCGTCCCGCAGAAAGGTCAGTTTGCCTACGTATTCTCCGTTGGGGATTGCCTCATTGCCCAGCAGCTCCAGTTGGAACCGCTGCCCTTGGTCGGCTCCCCGAATCTCCAGCGTGGCCGGCCTCACCTCAAAGGGCAGCCCCTCGGCGCCCACGTGGATCTGGGCATCGTGGCTAGAGGTGATCCGCACATCGAAACGGTGGCTGCCGCCTCGATCCACCTCCATCTGCAGCGACACTGGCGACACCTTGAGGTTGCCTTCGGGGATCGGCAGCAGCCTCCGCCCCTCGCTGGGCTCAAGGGTGACCCTCTCGAAGACGCTGCCCAAGGGGTAGACCTCCACCACCTCACGGTTGTCGTCTGAGGCCCGGGCCACCCGAACGAACTCCACCGTTGCGCTGTCACCCTTCACGGTGACTTTTGCATAGCCCAGCGTCTTGGCCAGGCGGTTCTGGATCCCCGCCGGGATCTCGGGGCTCAGATCGGCCAGAGCCCCGCCGCCCGTGCCCACCACGAGGTAGTTCAGCCCCCGCACCAGGTAGCGCTCGTAGGCGTGCACGTGGCCGCTAAACACCGCGGTCACGCCGCCGCCCCAGAACACATCTTCCCAATGCTTGCGAGAGAGCTCCCAGCCCCCGTAGTTCCTGGCGTCAGAGCTGTAGGCCGGGTGGTGGTAGAACACGAAGGTCCACTTGGCCGGGGAACTGAGTTCATCCTGCAGCCAGGCTCTCTGAGCGTCGAAGTCGGCCCAACTGTTGGTATCCAGCACCAGGAACCGCGCCTCGCCGGAACGGAAGCCATAGCTGTGAGGCAGGCCAAAGAGCTCGGTGTAGGCCGGCGAGTTGTTCTCGTGGTTGCCTAGGGCAGTATAGATGGCGCTGCGGGCCAGCATCTCCCGGCCGGCTGCGAAGAACAGTTTCCACCCCTCCGCGTAGTCGGCGTCGTAGGTGAGGTCGCCGAGGTGCACCACGAAAGCCAGGTCGTCCTCCTGGGCGATGCGGTCGGCTACCAGCTTGTGTCGCTCCATCTGCGTGAACCAAGGGTACTGCTCTTGGCTATCGCCATAGACCACAAAGGTGAACGAATCGGCCCCCAGCGTGCTGAAGCGGCCGTCTGGCCCGCTGGCTCCGTGTTCCCCCAGCCATTCCTCAACGCTGCCCACAGCCTGACTGGGCAACCCATCCGCACTGGCCTGTGAGCCAAGCGCCCAGATGCGGTAGCGATAGGTCTCGGCAGGTTGCAGGCCGGTCAGCCGAACCTGGTGCAGTTGCCGTAGCGTGGGGCTGACGGCGAAGCCCTGGTAGCCCCCGTGACGCGCCAGGTGGTCCTCTGTGGCGTACAGCACAACGCCCCAGGTGGAGTCCTCGGTCTTCCAGTTCACCACGGCATCAGTGTCGGTGGCAGCGGTGACGTATGGTCCCCACAGGGACTGGAACTCGCCGGTACTGGCACTCCCGATTGCCGGAGGGAGCGCTGCCAGTACAAGCACGGCCAACGCCAGGTGGCCGAAAGCTCCGACCCTGCAGGTCAATCCGCTGCCTCCGCCCAGAAGATGAACAGCGCGTCTTGGCGGCCCACCTGATTCCACCCAGTGGGCACCTTCAGTTGCGTGCCCAAAGCCCTCATCTGGCCCTTCTGGATGCGGGCAATGGACGCGCCTTCGGCATAGGCAACGCCGTCGATGTACAACGACTCTTCGTAGAACCGCTGGGCCGCCTCGGTTTGCCCGTCGATTTCCAGCGACACAGAGACGTCTCGGGTGCCGGTGTTGGCGATATCCACATTCACCATGGGCGAGGTCCCGCCGGGCTCCACTTCCCCATAGTCCACAGCGCTTCGGCTCAAGAAGATGCCCACCTCTGGCATGATCACCGTGGCCGACACGCTCATCTCGGCCCGTTGCGGTTCCACGGCCGGCCCATCGCCAGTGGCGAAGATGGCGACCTCAGCGATATTCTTGATGGTCAGGCCGTTGGAGGAAGGGTAGACGTCGAAATAGTGCCAGCGGTTCTCTGGCAGCGTCTGGCGCATGTCCTCATTGCCAAAGACATACTGGCCGCTGGCGTTGACGGTTTCGGGGAAGAAGGCCAGCATCATGCCATCGCCCCATGTGGGCACCGTGCCGTCCCTATCCGAAAACCAGGCGACCACGATCTTGCCTTGCCGCGCGCTCGGGTGGTAGACGTTGGCGTAGTCGAACGTCTTGCTGAACCCGTCGGCCGCCATGACGCGGACGGTGTCGCCGGAGGCCATGCCCCCCACAAGCCCGCACAGGTCTTTGAGGTTGGTGCCTTTCAGCGCGCCTTTGATCTTCAGGTTCACCGTTTCGCTGGGATCCCAGAGGTTGGCGGGGTCAAAGGTTGGCCCCTGATGGTAGTAGGTTCTGCTGCCATCCCCTTGCACCGGGAGCGAGGACTGCATCTCCGTGTAGTCCATCGTCCGCTCACTCACCACCGTGACCCCGTCGTTCGCGTACTTGACAACGCGTATGGAGGTGGTGCCCTCCGCCAGGACCGAGGGCGCGGGGACTATCCCTATGGACAGCAGCAGAGCCAGGCCAAGAACCGTTCGCACCCATCTGCTGAACATCAACTCCTCCTGTAGGGGCCAGGTGCCTCAGCCGGTTCGCCACCGCACCAAGCCTCGGCGAGTGAGATTGGCCACCCGTCCCCCCGCCCATCCGCACCATGAGGGGAGCGTTGACCAAACGCCCCCCTCATGGTCTTGCGGCCGCACTGAAGCCTTGCTGACGCCCCGCCTCAGTGCTTGAGCATCAGCGGCAGGTACTTGAGGTGGAACTCCGGCAAGTCCACCAGCTCGATCCTGGCCAGCATGGAGACCATCTGGCTGCCGGAGAGGCCGGTGCCAACCAGCCTGAGCGGATACCGGCCGTCCGGCAGCGGCTGGTCGTTCATCAGGTGCGCAACAATGATCTCGTCGTTGCGGGCAACCAGCGCGCTGTCCACAGAACGGTTGAACCCGTCCGAGGCGATGCTCTTGATGCTGTAGCCACTGGCGGCCAAGCGGTCGTTGAAGGCGCCCGGGTTCCCATCATCCACCAGGCCCACCAGCCGCCATAGGGCCACCCCGCTGTAGGTGTCGCCTGAGCCATCCGCCCAGGAAGCGGGATTCGCTGCAGCCTCCGCCATGAAGTCTTCAGCAGAGAGAGTAGTGCTGATCGCGCCGCTGAGCTCCAGCTCCCATTCGGGCGGCGGCGTCGGCAGGTTGAGCAGCTCGATGCGCACGATCTGGCCCACGCGCTGGCCCCCAGAGACCAGGGCGCTGCCGACCAAGCGGAGCGGGTAGCGGCTCTCTGGCAACGGTTGACCGTTGAGCGTGTTGGCCACGATGATGCTGCTATTGCGAGCCACATCGGCGATGCCGAAGGTATAGCTGTACCCATCGGCGGCGATCACCTTGACCTGGTAGCCCAGCGCTGCGAGTTGATCGTTGAAGGAGCCCGCGCCGTGGTTCACATCGTCATCGACCCAGCCCACCAGGAACCACAACGGCAGACCGCTCCACACATCGCCATTGGTGTCCGTGTACACCACACTGTGGCCCACCGTCGGGCAGAGCACAGCGCTCTCGAACTCCGCCTGAGTCATGGTGTAGTCCACCGCGCCGGACAGCTCAAGGGTCCAGGTCTCGATGTCTGGGATGTTGGCCAGGTTAATGCTGGCGATCTTGCCCACGCGCTGGGCGCCTGAAGCCAACCCAGCGCCCACCAGCCGCAGCGGGAAATGCGAGTCCGACAAGGGCGCGCCGTTGATCTTGTTGGCCACGATGTAGTCCGACGAGCGAGCCACGTCTTCGCTGCGGAACCACTGGGCATAGCCGTCGCTGGCCCTTACTTCGATGTCGTACCCGGCCTGCGCCAAGGCATCATTGAACGAACCGATGCCGTGAACACTCTCGTCGTCGGCCAACCCCAGGAGATACCACAGGGGCAGACCGCTCCAGACGTTGCCGCTGCTGTCGGTCCACTCGGCCTGTTCGTGGCAGGCGAGGGAGTTCTCGAACCAGCTCTGGCTCACCGGCGTGGTCACCGCGCCGGTCACCTCGATGGACCACGGCTCCGGCGCCTTTGTGTAGATGTTGACTTCACTGATCCACTTCAGCGAAAGGCCGTTGGCCGAAGGGTAGTTGATGGTGCCGGAGTAGAAGTAGTGCCAGTTGGCCTCGGGCAAGTACGTGCGCATGTCGTCGTGACCGAAGACGTGCAGCCCCTGGGCGTTGGTCGTCTCTGCCAGGAAAACGAGCTGCATGCCGCTGTCAAAGGTTGGGACATACGCACCGTTGGGGTACAGGGGCTGGGCGCCATCGCCGGCGTCCTTGGTGTACCAGGCGATCACCACCTTGCCCTGGCCCGGGGCGGGGTTGTAGACATTGCCGTACTGGAACTGCTCGCCGTACCCGTCGCTGGCCCTGACCTGGATGATGTCGCCATCGGTCGCGCCGCCCACCAGCTCACACAGGTCTTTGACATCGGTACCCTTGACGGCCCCTTTGTTCTTGAGGTTCATCGTCTCGTCCGGGTCCCACAGGTTCTCGGGGTCAAACGTGGGCCCTTGGAAGTAGTAGCGGGTGGTTCCATCTCCCTGCACCGGCAGGGAGGCCTCCAACTCCGCATAGGTGAGGGTGGTCTGTTCGAGGATGGTGGTTCCGTCGATGTCGTACTTGGTGACGGTAATGGAGTCCGTCGCCTCGTCGGTCACCGGCGGCTGCGCGGCCACGCCGGTGCACCAAAGACCGATGATCAGTGCCAACGACATCAGAATGCCAAGCGCTTTCGAGGTTCTCACAGTTGTCCATCCTTTCTGCGATCCAAGTGAATGCCGCACGCGGCGGGTTGCCGTGGGAGGCGCTGCCGCATGCCGGGCAGCGGCGTAGTAGCGGGCCACCCGGCGCCGCAGGCGCACAGGCTCGGGTGGGCCAAGTCCGCGCTGGACGCTGGTCGGCGGCGACAGCCCCCGGGCCGGGGCGAAGCAAGGCCATCGCCCCCGGACTGGGTATGCCCAACAAGCCAAGTCGGGCACAAGGCGCCGGCCAGATGGTGCTGCTCGCCTCGTTCCCTGCTCCCTATGCAAGAGCAGCCCACCCAACTGGCGGAGACGATTCGTGCGTTTGTAAGGGTGCAAGCCACACATTCTCAGCGTAGGTTGTAGCACACATCACAAGTCCTGTCAAGCGTGCCCTGGCGTTGTTCGGGCGGGGGGATTCGCTGCAGCGGTGAGAACACCAGGGACGATCAGGCCCCCGCCGTGGCTTCTGCACAGGTTGTGCTGTTCGGGCCTGCTTCGCCGTGAGGCCGCCATCTGTGCCGGCCGTTCGCCTGGCTGCAGTCGGCGTCGGCCTGAAGGCATGGCCCTATCCTATGCCAAGAGTCCTATCCCAACCCCAGGGCAAGCTGCTTGATGAGGGGAGGTGGCCGTGATACCATGAG
>JAAYZY010000393.1 GCA_012514615.1 Chloroflexota bacterium
GGGATGTCTTGCGTCAGCGGCATGCCCATGGCGAAGTGGGTCTCGTCTTCTTGGCCGAAGACGTTGGCAAAATCGCCTGGCTGGGCCTCGCACAGGGCGGCGAAGTGCATGGGGATCGTCTTGACCGGCCGCGGCCCCTCGGCCTCCAACACGGTCAATGGGTCGCCGGCTTCCGCCCGCTCGGTCATCAGGTATGGCTTCACCTGCACCGTGGCATAGGTGGTGGTGCCGGCCAACACCTCCTGGAGGAAAGCGCTCTCCGTAGAAGGCGGCTCGGCCTGCACGATGGGGTCGGTGACCCGCAGCTGCATATCGGCGATGGAGCTGAAGTAGAGGAACTGGCCCCCCTCCACGATGACGAAGTCGCCGATGCGCAGCCCCTCGGTAGACACACCAGATTCCAGTCGCGCCGTAAGGCCAGCGTTGAACGCCCCATCGGTGATCAGCCCCAGGCGCTTTCTGGTCACAACCATGGCTCCCTCACCCTCCCATCGGCTCGATGCCCTGCAGCACCGCCATCAGGCGGTCGTACTCACCCTTCAGCAGGCTGGCCGCCTCCCGCGCGGCCCGGCGCAGCCAGACCGGGCCATCCGACCGCTGGCTGGCCACCTGGCGGATGTGCGCCGCCAGCAGGTGCTCGGCCGGCAGTGGGCCCACCCCCGCCAAGAGGAGCCGGAAGTAGGTCAGCCCGTCGGTGAAAGCCCGCACCTGGGCCTCGCTGCAAGCCCACACCGAGTAGTGCAGCGGCGGCGGCTGAGGCGGCAGGTGCTGCCAGGGCCGCCCGTGGGCCTGCCAACCCACCAGCAGCGCCTGGAACTCGGTGCGTAGGGTCAGGTTCAGCTCTGGGTGCTCGCGGTAGATGTCGGCGTCGCGCACCTCTTCGCTGCTGCGCCGCAGGGCCCGCCGGCTGGGGTCCAGGCCTGCCGTCTCGCCGAAGCTGACCACTGCCAGCGCCTCGCCGCCGGAACCCAACGCCGCCCGCACCAGGCAGCCCAGCGCTGGGGGCTGGTGCAGCAGGTAGCTTTCGGCGGTGAACCCCAGGGAATGGGTGGCCACAATCTCGCCAATCGCGGTCATACGCCTCGCTCCCGTTTGCTGCGCGCTTTGGCCGACCAAGGGGCGTGCATCCTCTGCCGAGCCAAGGCCGCCTCGATCATCTCCTCTACCACGCGCCGGTCGGTCTGGGTGATGGCCGCCTGCTCGTGGGCCTCCTGCAACGCCGGCGGGTAGCCACGGCCGCGCCGACACTGGTCGAAGGCCGTGGCATGCACCCGGTCCAGCAGCAGCGGATCCTGCAGCACCCACAGCGGCGCTTCGATGCGGGCGATCTCATCCCCCACGTTCAGGTAGAAGAAGCCCACGTGGTGCTCTCCGTACTGCTTCAGGATCGGCGAGCAGCTCTGGAAAAGGGCGGAGCGCTCCCCCACCCCCAAGTAGTCGAAGACGGCTCGGTCCACAATGCCGGCCAGCGAGGCGCACGGCAGGGCGCCGTCGGGCCCTGGCGCACACAGGCGGCACTGGGTGGGCCGTTCGTCGCACAGGAGCAGCCGCAGCGAATCCACCACGTCGTGGGCGCCAGGCATGCTGATGTAGTTGGCCACTGCGGTGCCCGCCTCGCGGAAGCCGTTCAGCGCTTCCAGGAACGGCTGCAGAAGCGCCGCCTGCACTGCGGCATCCACCTTCTCCAGGCCCCAGAGAACGATGACCCCATCGGTGAAAGCCACCACCGGCGGCGACGCTAAGCGAGCCGCCTCCAACAACGCCTGCAGCTCTTCGGCGAACATCTTGGCCGCCAGGATGGCCCCCTCCACCGGCTGCGTGCGGCCGCGGGGCGGCACGAAAAGGTCTTCTTCCCTGTAGTACAACCGCCCCGCCGAGCCCAGGCTCGCCCCAGGCTCCGCTCCGTAGGTGATGACCGCGTGGCCGGTGTTGACGATGTAGTAGCGGATGGGGAAGTGGCGGTCTGGCCCCATGCTGGACCCGTCGGCAGCAGCGACGCTGAAGCTGTCGGGCAGAGGAGGCATGGCGAAAGCGCCGTTGAGTTCGCCCAGGGGCAGCGCCGCCGGCCAAGTGAATCGGGTCGCAGAGTCGCCCAGACGCTGGCGGATGGCGGCCGCGGCGTCCGGCTGGCGCATCAACTGGCGAGCCAGTTCCAAGTCCAAGCGACGCTTCTCCGTCTGGGAAGCGCCGATCATCTCATCCACATGGCGGCTGATCTGTTCCAGCCTCAGGGGCATCGGCCACTCCGCTGTACAGGGCGATTGGGGCGGTGTTGCTGCCTGCAGTCTAGCACACTTTGCGCCGCTAAGCAAGCAGCCGGCTAGGGGCTCACAGGCCGGCGAGCCCATGCCGCGGGTGCTTGTCCCCAGCCATGACCTATAGTATAATGGAGCAGTGGCAAGCGATGAAAGTGTCAACACAACCGGCCGTGGAGCGAGATGATCTGGGCGTTCGTTGTTCTGGGCCTTCTGGTGGCCGGCCTGGCCTACTGGCAGTTGGTGGTCGCCGAGGGCGCCTACCTGGGGGCGCCCATCGTGGCCTTGCTCTACGACTGGACGGCGCCGCGCTACGACCGCATCAAGCAGTTCCTGGGAGAGAACGAAGAATGGTTTCTGGCCCGGCCGCTGCGTCAGGCCTTGGCCGATACGCCCCAGCCCTTGATCTTGGATGTGGCCACTGGCGCCGGTCGCCTGCCTGAGGCGCTTCTGCGCCAACCGGAGTTCGCGGGGCAGGTGGTAGGGCTGGACCTCTCGCGGGGTATGCTGCGGCAGGCCCAGCGCAAGGCGACCACCCACGCCGATCGCCTGCTCTGGCTCTGGGACGACGCGTCGTCGCTCCCGTTTGCGGCTAACCTCTTCGATGCGGTCGTCTGCCTGGAGGCCCTGGAGTTCATGCCCGACCCTCGGGGCGTGCTGGACGAGATGGCCCGGGTGCTGCGGCCGGGCGGGCTGCTCCTGATCACCAACCGCGTGGGGCGCGAGAGCAGCTTGCTCCCGGGCCGAGCCTTCCGAGGGGACGACCTGCGCCGGGCTCTGCAGGCCGTGGGGCTGCAGGGCGTCACCTTCAACCGCTGGCAGGTGGACTATGACCAGGTCTGGGCGCGCAAGCGAGGCTGGGCCGCCGGCGCGCCGCCCGGCCCCTTGGGGCAGAGGCTGGCCGGCCACCTGCGCTGCCCTCGGTGCCGCACCCTGGAGCTGGAACCCGCGGCGCACGGGGCAGCGCTGACCTGTCGCCACTGCGGCCACCGCGTGCCGCAGCAGGCGAACCTGGCCCTGCTGCACCACGATCGCTTCTGGACACGCTTGGGAGCGGGTCCACTGTCGCCAGACCAGGCGCAGGGGGGCGAGGCGTGAGAATCGGCGTGCTGGCGGATACGCACGTCCCGGATCGGTTGTCGGCGCTGCCGCTGGGCGTCGGGCGCGCCTTGGGGAAGCCAGACATCGTGCTGCACGTTGGCGACGCGACGCAGATGGATGTGCTGCGCTGGCTGCGGGAATCGTGGCCGCTCACCTTCGGTGTGTTCGGCGACCAAGACAACGCTGAGGTGCGCCGCTGCCTGCAGGCAAGGCAGGTGGTGCAGTTCGGCTCGCGGCGCGTGGGGCTGATCCACGGCCATGTCGCTCCTGCGCCGCACTGGCCAGCCCGCCTGAGCCAGGCGCTGCAGAAACCGCCAGTCGAAGAGCTGTTGGACCGCCTGCTGGAGCAGTTCACCGATCAGCCGGTAGACTGCATCGTCTTCGGCCACACGCACCGGCCGCTGGTGCGCTACTACCGGGGCGTGCTCTTCTTCAACCCTGGGGCGGCCAGCGGCGGCCGACAGCAGCCAGTCTCGGTTGGCACCCTGGAGATCACCGACCGTTCGATCACTGCTCAGATCATCGAACTCTGAGGCTTCTTGGGAGGATCACTTTGCAGACAGACACCCCTCTGACCCTCGTCCGTTTCCTCTGGGAAGGGCAGACCTTGGAGGGTCTCTGCCTAGACGGAGACCTCTACCGGCTGGATGGCTGGCGCGGCCTGCAGCCGGTGATGGGCGCATACATGGCCCCGCTGGCCCAGGCCAGGCTGCTGGCTCCCTGCGCCCCCACCAAGATCATCGCTGTGGGCCGCAACTACGCCGCCCACGCTGCCGAGCACGGGTCGCAGGTGCCGCCGGAGCCGCTCTTCTTCCTCAAGCCGCCCAGCTCGGTCATCGGGCCAGGCGACGCCATCGTCTACCCCGCGCTCTCGCAGCATGTGGAGCACGAGGGTGAGCTGGCTGTGGTCATCGGCCGCCGCATGCGCCATGTGGCAGACGAGGATGCCCTGGCCGGCGTGTTGGGCTACACCTGCGCCGTAGACGTCACCGCCCGCGACCTGCAGCGAAAAGACGGCCAGTGGACCCGGGGCAAGGGCTTCGACACGTTCTGCCCCTTGGGGCCGTGGCTGGCGCTGGGTCTGGACCCGACGGATCTGGCCCTGGCCTGCCGGGTCAACGGGCAATTGCGGCAGCAGGCCCGCACCGGGGAGATGGTCTTCCCGGTGTCCCACCTCATCGCCTGCGCCTCGCAGGTGATGACCCTGGAACCGGGCGACGTCATCCTCACCGGCACTCCTGCCGGCGTGGGCCCGCTGCACCCCGGCGACCAAGTCGAAGTGGAGATCGAAGGCATCGGCCTGCTGCGCAACCCTGTGGTTGCCCCGTAGCAGCGCCGTTCACCCATCCCTTGCGTCACCACCTGAGGAGGCTACCTGACCATGAAGCACTTCTTGACCATCGCTGAGACCAGCCAGAGCGAGTTCGACCACATCATGAACCTGGCGGTACAGTTGAAGAAGGAATGGAAGGAAGGCGGCAACCGCCCGATCCTGGCTCGCAAGACGCTGGGGCTAATCTTCCAGAAGCCGTCGCTGCGTACGCGGGTGTCGTTTGAGATGGCCATGCAGCACCTGGGCGGCAACGCCTTGTATCTCTCGCCAGACGAGATCCAGCTGGGCAAGCGCGAGAGCGTGGCCGACGTGGCTCGGGTCCTTTCTCGCTTCGTGGATGGCATCATGGCCCGCGTCTTCGCCCACAGCGACCTGGAGGAACTGGCCCGCTACTCCCGGGTACCGGTCATCAACGGCCTGTCAGACTTCTCCCATCCCTGCCAAGCCGTCGGCGACCTGCTGACCATCCTGGAACACAAGGGCCGCCTACAGGGCGTGCGCCTGGCCTACGTGGGCGACGGCAACAACGTGGCCGTTTCCCTCATGTTTGCCGCGGCCAAGCTGGGCCTGCACCTCACCATCGGCTGCCCCGAAGGCTACGAGCCGCCAGCCCAGGCCACCAGCATGGCCCAGTCCGACCTGAACAAGGGGGCCACCATCCGCATCGTCCACGACCCGGCAGAAGCGGTGGCCCAGGCCGACGTGATCTACACCGACGTCTGGACCAGCATGGGGCAGGAGAAAGAGACGGAGAAGCGGCTGAAGGTCTTCCCACCCTACCAGGTGAACGCTTCGCTGCTGGCCCAAGCTCGGCCGGACGCCATCGTCATGCACTGCCTGCCAGCGCACCGAGGCCAGGAGATCACCGACGAGGTGGCCGATGGGCCGCACTCTGTGCTCTTCGACCAAGCGGAGAACCGCATGCACGGTCAGAAGGCCGTGCTGGCTGTTCTGATGGGCGGCATGTAGCCACCCTGGCGGGTTGGGGGGCAAGGCCCCCCCCCGACCGGCTGGCTGCGCAACCAGGAGGGGCTCCATGGCCTTACGACGCAAGCGCCTAGACGCCGAGGCTCTGCTGCGGCAGGCACACCGCCTGGCGTGGGATGGGCAGTGGCCGGACGCCCTGTCGCTGTACCGCCAAGCGGTGGAAACGCAGCCGCGCTTGGCCGCCGCCTACCTGGGCCTGGCCCAGGCCCACTCGGCCTTGGGCCAGGCGTCCGACGCCCATGCTGCGCTCAGTCAGGCCATGGAACTCGATCCCCAGGACCCGCTGGCCGTCTCCAGCCGCGGCGACCTGCTGTTGCGCACTGGCCAGATCGGCAAGGCCATGGCGGACTTCGACGCCGCGGCCCTGCTGTGGACGCGGCAGGGCCAGCCAGCCCAAGCCGAGCAGATCTGGCGCAAAGCGGCGCGGTTGAGCCCCAACCACCCCCAGCCGCACCAGCGCCTGGCCGAGCATCTGCAAGCACAGGGCGCCGCCGAAGCGGCCATCGCCGAGTACCTGCACGCGGCGCGCCTGTTCCAGAAGAGCGGCCATGCCGAGGAAGCGGAGGCCATGTGCCTGGCGGTGTTGGGTCTTGCCCCCGGGCACGCCGAGGCCCTGCTGCTAGCCGAAGCCCTACGCGAAGGCCATCGGCCGCCTGCCGCCGCAGCGGTAGCCGCGTCGCCGCGGCCCTCGGCGCAAGGGGGCCCTGCGGCCGCCGCCCGAGCCCAGGCCTTGAGCGAGTTGGCCGCCCAGGCCTCGGTGAGCAACGATCTGGCCCGGGCCATGGACCTGCAGAACCGTGGTGAGACCGCGGAAGCCCTGGCGGCCTACCAGCGGGTTCTTGAGGTCGGCGACACTCGCCCGGCGGTTCGCTTCAGCCTGGGGCTGCTCTTGCGAGACAGCCAGCGCTTCGCCGAGGCTGCGGAGCAGTTGAGCCAGGCGCAGCACGACCCGGCCTATGCCCTTGGCAGCCACCACGCGCTGGCCGACTGCTACCGCGCCCAGGGCCAGGTGGACCGTGCCTTGGCCCACCTCATCGAAGCGCTGAAGACCGTGGACGTCAGGACGGTGAAGGGGGAACAGGCCGACCTGCTGAGTCGTCAATATGACGATTTGGCTGAGAGCTACCTGGCGAAAGGCCAGCGGACGCGGGCGGCAGCGTTCATGAACTCCCTGGCGCAGTTCCTGAGCACCAGTGGGTGGCGAGCCAAGGCGCGGGAGGCCAGACGCCTGCTGGACGGACTCAGCGCAGGCGGCCCTCCCATCAGCTTGGCCGAGGCGTTGGACGTGCCCTACCCTGATGAGGTCTTGGCCTCCATCGCCCTGGCCCAGGAGTACGTTCGCCGCGGCCTGCACCTGGCCGCCAGTGAGGAGTGCCACCAGGCGATTGCCCAAGTGCCTTGGTGCCTACCGTTGCACCTGCAGCTGGCCGAGGTGCTGAGAGCCGCCCAGCGTTTCGACGACGCCGCCCGCAAGTACGCCTATGTGGCTGAGACGCACGCGGCTCGGGGGGAGCGTACTCAGGCCGCCGGCATCTACCGCCAGATGCTGGCGACGGCACCCATGGATGTCCACGCCCGCTCACGCAGGATCGAACTGCTGGTTGGCAGCCGTCAGGTCGAGGAGGCGCTCGACGAGGCTCTGAGCCTAGCCAGCACCTACTACCAACTGGCCCAGGTGGACAAGGCCTTGGATACCTACCGCGCCGCGCTCCGCCTGGCGCAGCAGAGCCCGGATCCGCAGCGTTGGCAGACGCGCCTGCTGCACCACACCGCCGACATTCAGCTCCAGCGCATGCAGTGGCCGCAGGCCGTGCAGACCTACAGGCAGATCAAGGAGGTGGACCCCAACGACGAGCGGGCCCGCTTCCAGCTGGTAGACCTGCAGATGAAGCTGAGCCGAACCGAGCAGGCGCAGCAGGAGATCGACGATCTGAGCGCGCTCTACCGGGCGCGGGGGGAGCAGGGCAAGGAAGTCACTCTACTGGAGCAACTGGTGGCGCAGTGGCCGGACGACGCTGGCCTGCACAGCCGCCTGGCCCGCGTCTACTTGGAGAAGGGGGAGACCCGCAAGGCCGTGGCCGAACTGGACAACCTGGGGGAGCTGCAACTGCGCGCCGGGCAGAAGCGCCAGGCTGCTGAGACCATCCGGCAGCTGATCGTCCTGGTTCCCGAAGA
>JAAYZY010000039.1 GCA_012514615.1 Chloroflexota bacterium
CATCGGCGTGGTGGGCCTGGAAGACATCATCCCCTACGTCCACGGCAAGCGGCTGCTGGAAGGGCTGCCGGCGGCCCAGGTGCAGAGCGCCACCGACCTGATGTACGGCGTGCTGATCCCCAGCACCGAAGACGAGATCGCCATGGCCCTGGAGGCCCACAACATCGCCGACCAGGTGCACCAGCGGGTGGCCAGCGTCATGGCCCCAGGCAAGACCGAGCGCGAGGTGATGGCCGAGGGCAGCTACCTGATGTCGCTCTTGGGCTCGCTGGACGGCCTGGCTTGGATCTCCACGGCGGACGCCGGCAGCAACCGCCCGCCCAGGGATCGGCGCATCGAGCCGGACGACATCGTGCGCGTCTATGTGGAACTGGCCGGCCCGGCCGGCTACTGGACGGAGCTGGGCGCGGTCTACTCGTTCCGCGAGCCGCCGGAGCTGATGCGCCGCAAGTTCAACATCATCGTGAAGGCCATGAACGCCGCAGCCGACATGATGCGGCCAGGGGTGAAGGCCGGCGACCTGAGCGCCGTCATCGAGCAGACCTACCGCGACGACGGCTGGCGGATCGTGGGGCGCAGCATCTGGGATGCGCACGGCCAAGGGCTCATGGGCCACCTGCCGCCCCGGGCTTGGCCCGGCTCCCAAGAAGAGCTGAAGGCCAACATGGTCCTGAACATGCACCCAGGCGTCCAGACAGAAGACGGCCTGGGCTTCAGCCTGACCAACAACTACGTAGTCACCCCCAACGGCGGCCGGCCCCTGGGCGGCTTCCAGCACAAGTGGAACCTGCTGCCCGGGTGAGAGTAGCCCCTCGCCGAGGGCGGCACGGCCCCGCCCTCGGCGTCATGCCCATGCAGTCGTGCCCTTCTCCGTCATGCCCGCCCCCTTCTTCCCTTGGGGGCGGGCATCCATCCGTTTTGGGCCGTCGGGAAGATGGCCCCCGCCCTCCCATAGAACGGTGGAGGGCAGGCTTCCGCTGCCGGCGCGGTGCGTGCGGCTGAGAGGGCCCTGCGCTGGCCATGCGCCCCCCACAACAAGGGGCTCCCTTCCCCCGCGGCAAGCGGTGTGAAGGGAACCCCTGCGTTGGTGAGCCGTGAGGGAATCGAACCCCCAACCCGCTGATTAAGAGTCAGCTGCTCTGCCAATTGAGCTAACGGCCCAGACGCACAGGTAGTATACCCCTTCTTGAGGGGGAAGTCAAACAGGGCTTGTTGGCCGGGAAGCCCTTGGCCTACCCGGTGGGCTCCGCGCCGGCCAGGCGGGGCCCCACAGCCCGCTCCAGCAGCAGGTAGGCCCCCGCCGCGGCGAAGCCCACGCCGGCCATGGTGGGCCAGAGCAGGCTGAGGCCCAGGTTGTCGGCCAGGGCGCCGCCCATCCACGGGCCCAGCCCCATGCCGGCGCTCCAGGTGATGCCCAGCAGGCTCATGTAGCGCCCCCGCAGGTCCGGCGGGGCCAGGTCGGCGGCCACGGCGTTGGCGATGGGCATAGCGATCATCTCCCCCAGGGTGAGGATGGCCATGCTGGCGACGAACCAGGCGAAGCCCTGGGCCAGCGACACGGACCCCACCCCTACGGCGTAGAGCGACAGGCCCAAGGCCATCATCCGCAGCCGCGGCCGGCGCTCGGCGCGACGGGTCACGCCGTACTGCAGCAGGGCCACCATGCCGGCGTTGGTGGTCATCACCCAGCCGTAGTGCGACTCGGCCAGGCCCAAGCCCTCCTTCATGTAGACCGGCAGCGCTGTAGACATCTGCGAGTAGACCACGCCGATGGCTACGCTGACCACACAGAACGCCACGAACGGGCGGTTGGCTACCACGCGGCCGAAGCCGCCGCCCAAGAGGCCTGGGCGGGGTTGCCCCTGGGGGGCGATGTCGGGCTTGGTTTCGTCAGTGCCGAAGAGGACCACCGCGGCGAAGGTGAGGCCGGTGGCGGCGTTGAGGAGGAAGAGGGTGAGGTACGATTGCTCGGCGATGAAGCCGCCCAGGGCCGGCCCGATGGCGAAGCCCAGGTTGCTGGCCATGCGCCAGAGCCCGTAGGCCCGGGGCCGCTGCCCGGGGCCCACCAAGTCGGCCAACATGGCCTGGGCCGCCGGGCTGTAGAGGG
>JAAYZY010000394.1 GCA_012514615.1 Chloroflexota bacterium
GGAGCGGCGCTTCCAGCCGGTCTTCGTGGATGAGCCGAGCGTGGAAGAGACGATCTCCATCTTGCGGGGGCTTAAGGCGCGCTACGAGGTGCACCATGGGGTGCGCATCAGCGACAGTGCGGTGATTGCCGCGGCTACCCTTTCCCATCGCTACATCACCGACCGCTTCTTGCCCGACAAAGCCATCGACCTGGTGGACGAAGCGGCCAGCCGGCTGCGCATGCAGATCGACTCCAAGCCGCAGGATCTGGACCGGGTGGACCGCGAGATGATGCAGCTTGAGGTGGAGCGGGAAGCCCTGCGGAAAGAGAAAGACGCCGCCAGCAAGGAGCGTCTGGAGAAGGTGGAAGCCCAGATCGCCACCCTGAAGGAGGAAAGCGCTCAGTTGACCGCTCGCTGGCAGAGCGAGCAGGCGGCTATCCAGAAGGTGCAGAAGATCAAGGAGGAGATGGACCGTCTGGCCACGGAGATCGAGCAGGCTGAGCGGGACTACAACCTGCAGCGCGCCGCCGAGCTGCGCTACGGCGAGCTGAACAGGGCGCAGCGCGCCCTGCAAGAAGCGCAAGATGCGCTGCGCCAGACCCAGGCCAAGGGGGCCTTGCTGAAGGAGGAGGTAGACGCCGAGGAGATCGCCGCAGTGGTGGCCGGTTGGACCGGTATCCCGGTGACCCGCCTGCTGGAAGGCGAAGTGCAGAAGCTGCTGCGCATGGAGGAACGCCTGCACGGCCGGGTGGTAGGGCAAGACGAGGCGATTCAGGCGGTGTCGGCTGCTGTACGCCGCTCCAGGGCGGGTCTGCAAGACCCCAGCCGTCCCATCGGCTCGTTCATCTTCCTGGGCCCCACCGGCGTGGGCAAGACGGAGCTGGCCCGGGCCCTGGCGGAGTTTCTGTTCGATGACGAGCACAACATGGTGCGCATCGACATGAGCGAGTACCAAGAGCGGCACACAGTGGCCCGCCTCATCGGCGCCCCACCGGGCTATGTGGGCTACGAAGAGGGCGGACAGCTTACCGAGGCGGTGCGTCGCCGACCCTACAGCGTGGTGCTGTTCGACGAGATCGAGAAGGCCCACCCAGAGGTGTTCAACGTCTTGCTGCAGATGCTGGACGATGGCCGCCTGACCGATGGCCATGGGCGCACCGTGGACTTTAAGAACGCGGTGGTGATCATGACCAGCAACATGGGCAGCCACCTGATCCAGGAGCTGGTGCACGACGAAGAGGCCATGCGCCGCCGGGTGACGGAGGAGCTGCGCCGCCACTTCCGCCCTGAGTTCCTGAACCGGGTGGACGAGGTGGTGATCTTCCACCCGCTCACGCAAGAGCACCTGCGCCAAATCGTGGAGATTCAGATGGGACGGCTGCGGGGCTTGCTGGCCGAGCGCCAGGTGACCATTGAAGTGACCCAACGGGCCATCGACCTGCTCATCGCCGAAGGTTTTGACCCGGCCTTTGGCGCTCGACCGCTGAAGCGGGTGCTGCAGCGGCGCATTCAGGACCCTCTGGCGACTCGCCTGCTGACCGGCGAGGTCCGCGACGGCAGCCATGTGGTGGTGGACGCCCAAGGGGGCGACTTGGTGTTCGGCGAGGGCCAACCCGCGGCGTAGGCGCTCTTGGCAGACGACCGCTGCAACGGCCTGTTCGCCCTTTCCCTGCCGAAAGGCAGGGAAAGGGAACCCGAGGAGGATAGATCCCATGATGTTTGGTTTGATGCGCCCGGGGGAGGGGGACTCCCCCGAGGACCTGATCAACAGGATCCCTAACGAGCTGCCGATCCTGCCGCTGCGCAATACGGTAGCCTTCCCGTTCGCCGTGATTCCGCTGTCGGTGGGCATCCCGCGTTCGGTGAAGCTGGTCGAAGAGGCGCTGGCGGGCGCTCGCCTGGTGGGCCTGGCGGCCATGCGCCAACCGGAGATCGAAGAGCCGATGCCCGACGCCATCCACACCGTGGGGACGGTGGTGGTGATCCACCGCGTCATCCGCAGCGGCGATGGCAACTTGCAGGTGATTGTGCAAGGGCTGGAGCGGTTCAAGATTGACGAATGGACGGCGACCGAGCCGTACCTCAGGGCTCAGATCCGCCTGGAACCGGAGCAGGTGGAACAAGAACTGGAAGCTGAGGCCTTGGCCCGCAGCCTGACCCAGATCACCAAAGAAGTGCTGGCGCTCATGCCGGATGTGCCCAAGGAGTTGAGCATCTTCCTGGATCAGGTGCAGGATCCCCGCCATCTGGTCTACATGATCGCGGCCAACGCCCAGATGACCATGGAGCAGATGCAGCGTCTGTTGGAGATGGATCATCTCAATGACAAGATGCGGCTGCTGGTGGAGCACCTGACCCACGAGAAAGACGTGCTCTCCTTGCGGCAGAAGATCACCGAGGAAGCGCAGGAGGAGATGACCAAGGCCCAGCGGGACTACTATCTGCGCCAACAGCTGGAGGCCATCCGGCGCGAGCTAGGCGAGACCGATGAGACAGCCGCTGAGGTGGACGAATACCGCCAGAAGATCACCCAAGCGCAGCTGCCGGAAGAGGCGCAGAAAGAGGCCACCCGCGAGCTGCGTCGCATGGAGAAGATGCCGCCTCAGGCAGCCGAATACTCGGTCATCAAGACGTACCTGGATTGGCTGGTGGAGCTGCCCTGGAACGCCCTCAGCGAAGACAAGCTGGACGTGGAGCATGCCCGGCAGGTGCTGGATGAGGACCACTACGACCTGAAGGAAGTGAAGGACCGCATCCTGGAATACTTGGCCGTGCGCAAGCTGGTGCAAGAGCGAGGTCCGGCTGAAGGGGGCGAACAGGAAGACGAGCGCCACGGCGAGGCCATGGGCGCCATCCTCTGCTTCGTGGGGCCGCCAGGCGTGGGCAAAACCAGCTTGGGCCGGTCCATTGCCCGGGCGGTGGGGCGCCGCTTCACTCGCATGAGCTTGGGAGGCATGCGAGACGAAGCCGAGATTCGCGGCCACCGCCGCACCTACATCGGAGCCATGCCTGGGCGGATCATCCAAGCCATGCGCCGCGCCGGCACGCGCAACCCGGTCTTCATGCTGGACGAGGTGGACAAGATCGGCATGGACTGGCGCGGGGACCCGTCCAGCGCGCTGCTGGAGGTGCTGGACCCGCAACAGAACCATGCCTTCCGCGACCACTACCTGGATGTGGATTTCGACCTAAGTGACGTGATCTTCATCACCACGGCCAATCAGTTGGAGACCATCCCCGAGCCGCTGCGCGACCGCATGGAGATCA
>JAAYZY010000395.1 GCA_012514615.1 Chloroflexota bacterium
AATGCCCTATCCCTGCACAGTCACGAAGAGGTGAAGCATGCCACAGCGAGAGAGCAAGCGCATCCTGGTCACCGGCTCTGTGGGCCAGATCGGCTCGGAGTTGACCATGGCTCTGCGAGAGCGCTACGGCGCCGACAACGTGGTGGCCAGCGGCCACAAGACCCCGCCCAGCCCCACCCTGAGAGACTCCGGCCCCTTTGAGACCATCGACGTCACCCGCCGGGAGACGCTGGAAGCGGTGGTGGACCGGTACCAGATCGACACCATCTACCACATGAGCGCCATCCTCTCGGCCACCGGCGAGCAGAAGCCGCAGCTCTGCTGGGACGTGAACATCAACGGCCTGTACAACGTGCTGGAGGTGGCCCGCGGACGAGGGCTGGCGCGGCTGTTCTGCCCCAGCTCCATCGCCGCCTTCGGCCCCGATACGCCCCAAGACCACACTCCCCAGCGCACCATCTTGCGGCCCACCACCATGTACGGTGTGACCAAGGTGTCTGGCGAGCTGCTGTGCAACTACTACGTCAAGCGTTTCGGGCTGGACGTGCGCGGCGTGCGCTACCCGGGCATCATCAGCGCCGAGACGCTGCCTGGCGGCGGCACCACCGACTACGCCGTGGCCATCTTCTACGAGGCGATCAAGCACAGCCGCTACACCTGCTTCGTGCGCCCCGACACGGTGCTGCCCATGATGTATATGCCCGACTGCATCCGCGCCACCATGATGCTCATGGAAGCGCCGTTGGAGAAGCTCAACTACCACGCCGACTACAACCTGGCGGCGCTGAGCTTCTCGGCCGAAGAACTGGCGGCCGAGGTGGCCAAGCACGTCCCGGGCTTTGTCTGCGACTACCAGCCGGACTTCCGCCAGGCCATCGCCGACTCGTGGCCCTGCACCATCGACGACAGCGCGGCCAGGGAAGACTGGGGCTGGCGCCCGCAGTACGGCCTGGCCGAGATGACCAAGGATATGCTGGAGCAGCTGGGCCGACGCCACGCGGCCGGCCAGCTCTAGTCTGCCACAGCGCACACACCCGGGCGGCCAGGCATCGCGGCCCGGCGCCGCTGGGCGATCTCCCTGAGGAGGCAAGAATGTCCGACAAGTTCGACTTCATCCGTCAAGATGTGGCCAACCTGAAAGAGCAGGGGCTGTTCATCAACATCCGCATCATGGGCTCGGCTGCCGATGCCTGGATGACCGTGGATGATCGCAAGGTGCTCAACTTCTGCACCAACAACTACCTGGGCCTGGCCAACCACCCGCGCTTGCTGGCCGCCGCCAAGGGGGCAATCGACCGCTGGGGCGTGGGCCCGGCCGCTGTGCGCTCCATCGCCGGCACCCAGGGCCTGCACCTGGAGCTGGAGCGGCGTCTGGCCCAGTTCAAGGGCGTGGAAGACGCCCTCTACGTGCAGTCTGGCTTCTGCGCCAACCAGGCGGCCATCCCGCCCCTGGTGGGCAAGGAAGACGTGATCTTCTCCGACCGCCTGAACCACGCCAGCATCATCGACGGCTGCCGCCTGGCCGGGGCCAAGATCGTGGTCTACGAGCACTGCGACCCGGCCGACGCCGAAGCCAAGATCAAGGAGCATCTGCCCAACTACCGCCGGGGTATGCTCATCACCGACGGCGTCTTCAGCATGGATGGCGATATCGCCCCTCTGGACAAGATCTATCAGGTGGCGGAGCGCTACGGGGTCATGACCATGGTGGATGACGCCCACGGCGAAGGCGTGCTGGGCGCCGGCGGCCGCGGCATCGTGGACCACTTCGGGCTGCACGGCAAGATCGACGTGGAGATCGGCACCCTCTCCAAGGCGTTCGGCGTGGTGGGCGGCGTCATCGCCGGCAAGAAGGTGGTGGTGGACTACATCCGCCAGAAGGCGCGGCCCTTCCTCTTCTCCAGCGCGGTGACGCCGGCGGATACGGCGGCCTGCCTGGCCGCGGTGGACCTCCTGGAGGAATCCACCACCCTGGTGGAGCGGCTCTGGAGCAACGCCAAGTACTTCCGTGAGGCAATGCAGGGGCTGGGGTTCGATACCGGCCACAGCCAGACGCCCATCTTGCCGGTGATGCTGGGCGACGCCAAGCTGGCCAAGACGTTCTCCGGCCGCCTGTTCGACGAAGGCGTGTTCGCCATGAGCATCGGCTTCCCCACCGTGCCCAAGGGCCTGGCCCGCATCCGGGTGATGAACACGGCTGCCCACAGCCGCGCAGACCTGGACCGCGGCCTGGAAGTCTTTGCCAAGGTGGGCAAGGAGCTAGGGGTGATCTAGCCGCCCCATCAGCGCCACGGCCGGCGGCTGTGTGCCTTCCCCCGACGGGGAAGCGCTTCGGAACATGGAGGCGCGGCCATGAAGCGACTCTCGGTGGAGGCGTTCGGGCGGGCGAGACGGTTCTTGCTGGGCGCGGCTCGCCCCCTGGATCGGGCGCTGTTCCAGCACCAGTTCGAAGGCGCGCCGACCGAAGGGGTGCTGGAGGCTCTGGCGCCCTATGCCAACCCCGACGGCGGCTTCGGCCAGGCCTTGGAGCCGGACGTGCGGACGCCGTCCTCCTCGGCCTTGGCCACAGGCATCGCGCTGGGCATCCTGCAAGAAGTGGGGTGCCCAGCCCACCACCCTCTGGTGAGAGGCGCGCTGGCCTACCTGCGGTGCAGCTACCAAGAAGGCCCGGGCGTCTGGCCGGCGCTGCCGCCGGACGCCAACCTTTTCCCCCATGCTCCCTGGTGGCATGACGAAGCCGGCAGCTTGGCCCGCACCTTCGATGGCTTCTTGGTCATCCCCCGGGCAGCGCTGGCCGCCTCGCTGTTCCACTACGCCCAGGGCAAGCCCGACGCCTGGCTGGCGGCCCTGGCCGAGCGCACAGTGGCCGACATCGAGTCGGTGGAACCGTTCGGCGTGGGCGGCGGCGACGACCTGGTCTACACCCTGCGCTTGGCCCAGACAGACCCTGCGCCCCCGGCCCTGCGGGCACGCCTGCTGCGGCGGATCCGCGCCGTGGTCCCTGTCGCGGTCAGCCGGGACCCCCAGACCTGGCGCACCTACTGCATTGCCCCCCTGAAGGTAGCTCCCACCCCCCAATCGGCGGTGGCGGACCTGCTGGCCGACATCCTGCCGTTCAACCTCGACTACTTGGTGGAACAGCAGGCCGCCGATGGCGCTTGGGACCCTACGTGGGATTGGGGCAGCTTCTACCCTGAGGTCTGGCCGGAGGCCCGCCAAGAGTGGCGCGGCCACCTGACCCTGGCTAACCTCCTGTCGCTGCGGGCGTGGGGCCGGCTGGCGGCTCTGCCCAGATGAGGCGGCGTGCCCGCAGTAGATGAGACCGCGGTTGTGAGGGGCGACAAAGGAGGTAGACATGAGACTGTTTGGCTCACCAAACGTGGAGAAGATGGCAGCCAAACACGATGTCATGGGCTTGTGCAAGGCTCTGAGCTACGAGAAGGACCCCCAGATTCGATGCCAGGCCGCCCAAGCGCTTGCCACCTTGCGCGATGCCCGCGCGGTGGAGCCGCTTATCGCGTCGCTTGTGGAGGACAGCCGCCACCGCGACGCCAAGGCCGGGGTGTTGGGCCGCATTGGCGATGCCCGCGCCGCAGCCGCGCTTTCCGCCGCTCTTCTCCAAGAGACCGATTTTGACAGGGCCGCCAAGGTTTTCGAGGCGCTGGGTCAAATCGGCCATGTCCACGCCATCGGGCCGCTCATTGCGGCTCTTACAGGCCCTGAACCGCTGGCGTCCCTAAGGGCGGTCCACGCGTTGGAGAAGATCGGTGGGCCAGCCGTGGAGCCGCTGCTTGCAGCCCTGCATCACGAAACGTGGCCATACGAAATCATCAGGGCGCTAGGCTTGATTGGCGATGCCCGGGCTGTAGAGCCGCTCATTGACTTTCTGGGCGGTGAGCTCCCAGTGGTGAGCTCGGCAGCTGCCGCGGCATTGGGCAGAATCGGCGACCTGCGCGCGGTAGGGCCGCTCGTTGCTGTTCTGCATAGCGACAACTGGTGGCTGCAGGGTTGGGCGGCCCCTGCGTTGGAGCAGATTCTGAAGGCTCACCCGTTGGCGCCGCTCGAAGGGGTGGCCCAGGCGCTGGAGAGGTACTACGAAGCCAAGGAGACGCGGGCGGCCGAGCAGCGGGCCAAGGAAGGGGCCCGGAGACCCGCCTTCCGCGGCGGACTGGGGGAGCCCTACTGCTCGCAAGAGTGCTACGACCGCGCCGCTCTGTATGCCATGCTGGATATCCCCGACGCGACGTGCAGCCTTTGTGGGACACGCGCCTTCACCACCTCAGCCGGCCGCAACTATGCGGTGATACCCTACGAGGGTAAGACGTGGGTGATCTGCCGCTCCTGCGTGCCGACCATGCAGGCCAGGCTTCAGAGTGCAGAGAAATGCGCCATGTGCCAGAAGGGACTGTGATCTGGAGAGTAGCCGCCATGGGGGACCCTTTCGTGAAGCACCCGCGCCCCGATTGGGAGCAGTTCCGCCGCGTGGTGCAGGGCCAGGCCGAACCGCGCCGCGTCCACCTGATGGAGATGGGCATCGATGTCGAGGTGATGCAGGCCATCAGCCAGCAGGCGCTGGGGCGGGCCTGGGCGCCCCTGACCGACGATACGGTGGAAGCTTACTGCCTGCAGGTGATGGACCTCTACCACCGCCTGGGCTACGACTTCGTCAACGCGCCGCGGATCATCCGCGGCCACCCCACCGAACGATGGGCTGCAGCCGCAGACACCGCGACCTACTCTCGGGGCCAGCGCCGCTGGGTGACCCAGCAAGGCGGCCTCATCACCTCATGGGAGGAGTTCGAGGCCTTCCCCTGGGGCCAGGTGCGCCTGGAGACGGACCACCTGGAGTTTATGGCACGGCGCCTGCCGGATGGCATGAAACTGGTGGTGACCGGGCTCAGCCTCTTCGAGTGGACCATGGAGCGGCTGCTGGGGCCCGAGCGGCTCTTCTACCTGCTCTACGACCAGCCGGACCTGGTGCGGGCGGTCTTCGACCGTTGGGGGGCCAAGGTCTACGAGTGCTACCAGGCGACGGTGGGGATGGAGGGGGTGGGCGCCATCTTGCACCCGGACGACCTGGGACACAAAACCTCCACCACCATCTCCCTGAAGCACCTGCAAGAGCTGGTCTTCCCCTGGCACAAGAAGTACGCCGCCCTGGCCCACGCCCACAGCAAGCTCTTCTGGCACCACTGCTGCGGCTCCCTCTACCCCCACGCCATCGAGGTGATGATGGACGACGTGGGGATCGACGGCCTGCACTCGTTCCAGGACGTCATCCTCCCGGCGGCGGAGTTCAAGGCCCGTTACGGCCAGCGAGTAGCCGCGCTGGGTGGGGTGGATATGGACAAGCTGGTGCGCCTGGACGAGGCCAGCCTGCGGGCCTACGTGCGGGAGATCCTGGCGGCCTGCATGCCTGGCGGGCGCTTTGCCCTGGGCTCCGGCAACACCATCGCCAACTACGTGCCGCTGGGCAGCTACTTCGCCATGCTGGATGAGGCTCGCCGCTGGACGGCCTAGCCGTCTCCCTGGGCGGCTAGCTTGCGCAGCTCTTCCACCAGGAAGGCGTCGC
>JAAYZY010000396.1 GCA_012514615.1 Chloroflexota bacterium
CAGAGCAGGCGGTAAGGCGCGAGGGGGCTCCCCTTGGCCTGGCGGGTGAAGCCTGGGAACGGCAGGGTGAGGAGTTCATCCAGGTGGGGATTGCCCCGCAGCGCCGCCTGCCCCCACGGACCCACCAGGGCGGTGAGGTGCACCTGGGGCAGCGCCTGGCGCAGCCAGGCCAGGGCCGGCGTAACGAAGAGTAGGTCGCCCAGGTGGTCCGGCCGCACCAGCAGGAGCCGCGCCCCCGCCGGCAGCGCCGGCTGCGGCGTAGGTCGGCCCAGCGCCCGGCCAGCGGCCCATAGCACGGTCAGCCGCGCCCGCTCCCGGCCCGTCTGGGGGCGCGGCCCACCGGCCCCCCGGCTAGCCACGGGCCTCACGTTCGGCCACCGCCTCCAGCAGCAGCGCTTCCAGCGATGGCACGATCGCCTCCCAGTCGTAGTGGGCGGCGGCGAAAGTCTGGGCGGCCTGGCCCAACGCCTCCCGGCGGCTCGGTTCGGCCAGCAACGCCAGGGTGGCCGCGGCGAAGTCGCCCGGGCTGTCGGCCACCAGCAGGTGCTGGCCGGGCGCCAGGGGGAACCCCTCGCACCCCAGGGCGGTGGAGACCAGCCCCTTGCCCATGGCCATGGCCTCCAGCACCTTCAGGCGGGTACCGCCGCCCATGCGCAGGGGGATGACGTAGGCGTCGGCCTCGGCGATGTAGGGCCGCACATCCGGCACCAGGCCGGTCACCGTCACCGTCGGATCGGCGGCCAACGGCGCCAGACGGGTGTGGGGGCGCTGCCCCACCACGTAGAAATGGGCCGTGGGCTGCGCCTGGCGGATGCTCGGCCAGACCTCCTGCCAGAACCACAGCACCCCGTCCACGTTGGGCCGAAAGTCCATCTTGCCGGTGAAGACCAGGGCCGGCCGCTGCAGCGGGGGGAAGTCGGCCGGCGACGTGAAGCCGCGGTAGGAGGCCACATCCACACCGTTGGGGACCACCCGAGGGGCCAGACCGGGGACCAAGCGCGCCAGGGCTTGGGCGTCGGCCTCCGAAACGGCCGCCACCCGGTCGGCGGCGCAGCAGAACCCCGCCTCGTAGCGCCGCAGCTTCTGCCACTGGATGAAGGAGTAGAGCGCCCCCGGCCAGCGCCGGGGATGGCGGCGGTCGGTCTCGTAGGCCCGCTGCTGCAGGATGTACTCCGCGTTGTGGTCATCGAAGACCACTGCCGGGTGCGGACCCTGGCGAGCGGCCAGCGCCTGCTGCCCATAGCGGGCCATCTCAATCCCCTCCACTTCCACCACGTCGAACGGCTCTCGGGCCAGCCAGGCTGCCAGGCGGCTGTGGAAGGCCGGCGAGGCCAGGCGCAAGCCCATATCGGGCCAGGACGAAGTGAAGGTGGTGCGCAGCCGCTCAGTCAGAGTGCGGGTGGGCGTCGGCTCCCCTTCGATCCCCTGACACAGAGCGGCCAGCGGCCCCAGGTCGGTCTGGGCCAGCGGGGCATCCAAGAAGCTGCACAGACTCACCTGGTGCCGACGCGCCAGGTGTGCCATCAGGTAGAAGTTGCGCATGCTGGTGCCCTGGTGGGGCGGGTAAGGCAGTTGGGGCGTGAGGAAGAGGATGCGCAGCGAACGAGCCGTGTGGGTCATGGTCGGAGTCTCCTTCGACTCGCGCCCTGGTCAACCGCCGTTGGCCAGGCGGCGATAGACTTCCAGCGTCTTTTCGGCGGCCTTCTCCCAAGAGAACGACTTGGCTCGCGCCAACCCCTTGACCACGAACTGCTGGCGCAGCGGCTCGTCGTTCAGCATCCGCCAGAGAGCCACCGCCAGCTCGTCCACGCTGTTGGGGTTGACCAGGATGCCGGCGTCGCCCACCACCTCCGGCAGCGCCGATACGTTGGAGACGATCACCGGCGTACCGCAGGCCATGGCCTCCAGGGGCGGCAGGCCGAAGCCTTCGTAGTACGAAGGCTGCACCAACACCCGCGCCGCGTTGTAGAGGTGCACCAGGTCTTCCGAATCCACCCGGCCCAAGAAGACGCAGTGCGGGGCCAGGCCCAGTTGCTCCACCAGGGCGAAGACATCGTCGAAGAGCCAGCCGCGGCTGCCAGCGAAGACCAGCTTCACATCCTGCTTGTAGTCGTCCCTGAACTGACGGTAGGCCCGCAGCAGGGTGGGTACGTTCTTGCGCGGCTCGATGGTGCTGACGAAGAGGATGAACTCCTCCCCCACTGGGTGCCGCTCGCGGATCCGCTCCAGGGCGGCCTGGCGGTCCAGCGGGCGGAACATGGGGTCGGCGGCCTCATGGATCACCGTGATCTTGTTCGCCGACGCGCCCAACCGCTCCATGATGTCGCGCCGCGTCGCCTCCGAGACGGCGATGATGTGGTCGGCGCGCCGCACCGCCTGGTCGATCTGGCCATAGTAGCGGGCGCTTTCTTTAGTGAGGAAGTGGGGGTAGAGCAGGAAGGCCAGGTCATGCACCGTGATCACCGACTTGCAGTTGCAGCGGAAGGGCGGGATGAAGTCGGGGGAATGCAAGACGTCAAGGTGGAGCCCCTGGATCTCCAAGGGCAGCGTCCACTGCTCCAAGGGGTGATGGCTGGGGGTCCACAACGAGACCCGGCGGAAGCGATCGCACGTCACCAGGTTGCGTGGGTCCTTGCGGCTTTGCAGGAGCACGAACTCGCTCTCGCCGCAGTCCAGCCTCTGCAGGCTCTGCAGCAAGCGCAGGATGTACTGGCTGATCCCAGCTTGGCTGTAATAGACCATGCGAGCGTCGAACCCGATGCGCATGCTCCGCAACGCCTCCTAGAGAATGCATCCCTTGACAAACAAATACCCCCATCCGATCGTCGGGGACGGGGGCAGCAGCGACCCATGCAACAGGGCCACTATACCACTACTGCCGAAACACGTCAAGTGCAGCGCAACTGTAGACCTTCACACTCTCCGCCCTCGCCCGTCGGGGCCTGCCGTGGTATACTGACGGGCAGAGTCGACAGCAGGAGGGGGGCCATGATTCCCAACCAATGGTACGCGGTGCTGGAAACGAGCGAACTGCCCACGGGGCGGCTGCTGGGCGTGACTCGCCTGGGCGAGAAGCTGGTCTTCTGGCGGGATGGCAACGGACGGGTCGTCTGTCAGCGAGACAAGTGCGCCCACCGCGGCGCAGCGCTGAGCGAAGGCAAGCTGGTGGACGGGTGCGTAGAGTGCCCCTTCCACGGCTTCCGCTATGAATCCAGCGGCCGAGCGCGGCTGATCCCGGCAAACGGCCGCCAAGCGCCGACGCCGGAGCGCTTCCAGGTGCACACCTACCCCACAGCCGAGGCCCACGGCTTCATCTACATCTGGTGGGGAGAGCCGCGGGAAGCGCTGCCGAAGCCGCCGTTCTTCACCGACATCGACGATTCGTTCTCCTACGGCCTGGCCCGCGATCCCTGGAAGGCCCACTACTCTCGGGTCATCGAGAACCAGCTGGACGTGGTCCACCTGCCATTCGTGCACCACAACACCATCGGTCGGGGCAACCGCACCCTGGTCAGCGGCCCGGTGGTGCGCTGGCTCGACGACAACACCTTCCTGGTCTACGTCTACAACGAAGTGGATCAAGGCCAGCAGCCCCGCCGTCCCGAGGAGATCGGCGAGCCGTACCCGGCTTTCCATCTGGAGTTCCGCTTCCCCAACCTCTGGCAGAACCACATCAGCGAAAGCACCCGCGTGGTCGCCGCCTTCGTCCCGGTGGACGCCG
>JAAYZY010000397.1 GCA_012514615.1 Chloroflexota bacterium
AGCCACCCACTTTGTGGATGCGCTAGTCGAGCCAGGGACCCCCTGCGGCGGGCATCACCCACCCGTCATGGCAGGCCCAGGGGAGCCCTGGCTCGGTGTTTGTGTGGCCGACGCTCCCTTTTCCTCTACCGCTCCGCTTGTGCAACTGCCGCCCCTTGTGCTATACTCTCTCTGTCAAACAAACTTGGCAACGGCGTCTTCCCCGCGCTGGAGCGCAACGGCTCCCCGCCCGCGGCGAGAGGAGGGCACAAGGACCTCATGAACCGGCTGAACCGCCGCCGCTTCCTGCGGCTGACTTCCACGGTGGGGTTGGGTTGGCTGGCCGCGGCGTGCGGATCGGGCCCTGCTGCCTTGCCCCCAACAGCCAGCGCAGTGCCGCCTTCCCAGCCCACAAGGGAACCGGCCAGAGCTACGGCGAGGCCAACCTCCCCGGCGGCCTTGCCCTTGCTGAGGAACGCCAACCGCGAAGGCGCTTACGTGCGCTGGTACACGCCGTTCCCTGCCCCGCAGCGGGAGGCATGGAGGTTGCAGGTGGGCGGGCTAGTGCAGGCCGGACGCTCCTTCACCTTCTCGGAAATCCAGCGGGAGATGCCCGTGGTGGTGCGGGATGCGCGTATGAAGTGCGTGGAGTGCTGGTCTTTCCGTCGCCAGTGGGGCGGGTTCACCTACGCCGATCTGGCGGCCATCGTCCAGCCGCTGCCGGAGGCCCAGCACGTGACCTTCCGCTGCGCCGACGCTTACTATGAGACGCTGAGCATTGCGGAGCTGGCCCGAGAGGGGGTGCTCTTCGTCTATCAGTGGAACGGCGAGTTCATCGAAGACGACTACGGCGCCCCGTTGCGCCTCTTCATCCCCTGGAAGTACGGCTACAAGATGCCCAAGGCGATTGTGGAGCTGGAGTTCACCGCCCAGGTGGGCCGCGGCTACTGGTCGGATGTGGGGCCGTACACCCTGAACGGCGACATCGAGCCGGGGCTGGACCACCCGCTGGACGTTGCAGGCGGCGCCCGCAACATCCAGGGGGGCGAGATCACCGCGTATTGAGGCTGTTCAACTTTTTCTTGCATGGAGGGCAGATGAACAGAGGGAAGCGACCATCCACCAGGGCCCTGCTGGCGCTCGTGTCGCTCGCGGCGTTGCTGCTGCTGGCAACCGCCTGCAGCAACCCAGCCAACAGCAGCTCACAAGGAGGAGTGGACCAGGGAGTCACCGCCGAGGGGCACCCCTACAAGGGCAACCTCAACGCGCCGGTGGTTATCCAGGACTTCTCCGACTTCCAGTGACCGTACTGCGCCCGGCACGTCCGTGAGACGTACCCCAAGCTGTACGAAGAGTACATCAAGACCGGCAAGGTGGTCTACATCTATCGACAGTTCCCCCTGCCGTTCCACCGCCACGCCGTCCCGGCCTCTGAAGCTTCACTGTGCGCTGCGGACCAAGGGAAGTTCTGGCCGCTGCACGATCGCATCTACGAGACCCTGGAGCAGTGGAGCGGCCTGAACGATGCGCGGGACCACTTCAAGATGTTGGCCGGCGAAGTGGGCCTGAACACCGAGACGTTCAACGAGTGCTTCGATGGGCGCAAGAAGCTAGAGCAGGTCCAGGCCGACGCCAAAGCGGCGGCGGAAGCCGGCGCTCGCGGGACGCCGTTCTTCCTGGTGGGCAAGCAGGCCCTGGGCGGCGCGCAACCGTTTGAAGCGTTCCAGCAAGCCATCGAGGCTCAGCTCCCCTAGCTGGCCCGCCCGGCAGTCAGCCGCGGCCTTCGGGGCGCTCTGCCTTGGGGGCCGCGGTCTGTTGCTGGCACTTGCCCTAATGCCTCATCCCCTGCTATAATGCCCCGATTGCTCTGACTGACTACCCTGACAGCGAGGATTGCCTTCATGCCTACGGATTTGCTCAATATGCTGATGATCGGGCTTCAGGTCTTCCTGGCCCTGCTGGGCGGGTTCCTGGCCGCGCTGCACATCAGCCTGGTCATCTGGACCTTCCGCGATATCCGCTCGCGATCGCGAGACGCCTTTGCCCACCTGTTGGCGGCGGCGTTGGTGCTGCTCTTCAGTTTGCCTGGCCTGCTGGTCTACATGATCTTGCGGCCCAAGGAGACGCTGGCCGACCAGTACGAGCGGGCTCTGGAAGAGGAAGCGCTGCTGCAGGACATCGAAGATCGCCTGGTGTGCCCGGGTTGCCAGCGCAAGGTGGAGCCCGACTTCATGGTCTGCCCGTCGTGCCAGACGATGCTGAAGACGCGCTGCCGGGCCTGCGATCGTTTGCTGCACCCCAAGTGGCAGGTCTGCCCCTATTGCACCACGCCGGTGACGCCCGCCTTGCCCGAACGGATCAGCGAGACGCCGGCCGCAGCGCGGGGCGAAGACCGCCGCCGGCCCAGCCGCCCTGAGCGTCAGCGGGAGGCGCCGGCCCCTGCGGCGGCCGCGGCTGTTGCCCCGGAACCTGAGGTGGAGGAGGACGTCCCTCGCTGGGCTCGGCCAGCCTGGGCGCTTCCAGGGGATGGCCCTGAAGAGATGGACGAGGGGGAGAGCATGGAGAGCGAAGCGTTCGAGGAAGACGCCCCGGATTCCCGACTTCCCGGCTGGTGGGAGGGGGGAACCCCGGCCGACGAGGCCGATGAGGAGCGCCCCGCCGGCGCATAGCCTGTAGGGCGCGAGAGGGCATTTTGGAGCGGCAGACCACGGTCTGCCGCTCCTTTCGCGTCTTTGGCGCGACGGGGTTGCCCACAGGCTAGCCCGGGCAACCGTTGGAGGGCCTTTCCTTAGGTAGAGGTTGCTCCCAAGGGACGGCCTCTGGGGCCCACCCTCCCGCTCTGCCGCCGGCCCCATCTCCCTCCTCCCTGCCTGCCCTCCCGCCCCCGGGAGGGCAGGCCCTCGCCCCCACGCAAGGAGGCTCGCCCATGACCCTGCGCACGCGCCTGGCCCGCGCCCTTTTCCCCGACGTCATCCACGAGGCGGTGGGGGAGGCGCTGAAGGCCGTCGATGACCCCTGGTGGCGCCGCCTGGGCAGCCAGCCGCCCGCCGACCCCCACCCCGACAGCCCCCTGGCCGCCTACCGCGAGAACCCCCTGGCCTTCCGCCTGGTGCACCTCATGGTGGACCACGTGCTGGGCGAGGGCGTCTCCTGGCCGCTGGGAGACGCCGCCTTGGCCGCCTGGCTGCCTTCCTGGTGGGAGCATCCCCTCAACGCCCTGGACTTGCGCATCCGCGGGTGGTTGACGGAGCTGGTGCTCACTGGCGACCTCTTCATCACCCTTCACCCCCGGGCCGACGGCCTGACGGTGGTGCGGGCTCTCCCCTCCACCGCGGTGGACGAGATCAAGGCCAATCCGCAAGACCTGGACGACGAGTGGCGCTTCCACCAAGTGGGCACGGCGGACCAACCTGATGGAGTCTGGTGGACGGCGGCGGCCCACGGCGGGAACGCCCTGCACTTCGCCATCAACCGGCCGGTGGGGCAAGCTCGCGGCCAATCGGACCTGGCCACGGTGCTGCCGTGGCTGCGGCGCTATTCGGCCTGGCTGCGGGACCGTGCGGCCATCAACAGGGCCAAAGCGGCCTTCGTCTATGATGTGACGGTGCACGGCAGCGAGGCCGATGTGGCCCGCCGGCGGGCGGAGCTGGCTCATCCGCCGCCCTCCGGCTCTGTGATCATTCACAACGAGGCCGAGGAGTGGCGCGCCGTGTCGTCCAACGTGGAAGCCGGCGAAGCGCAGGCAGACGGCCGAGCGCTGCGGCTGATGATCGCCGCCGGGATGGGGGTGCCGCTGCACTTCTTGAGCGAAGGGGAGAGCGCCACCCGCTCCACCGCCCGGGAGATGGGCGAGCCGACTCGCCGCAGCTTCGCCGAGCGGCAGCGGGTCTTCGGCCGCATCTTGCAGGAGGTGGCGCGGGCGGCGGCGCGGCTGGCGGTGGAGGCCGGCGCTCCCCTGCCTACCCGGGCTCTGGAAGGGATTCCCGCACCGCGCTTCCCTGACCTGACTCGAGAAGACAATGCCTCGCTGTCCCGGGCGGCGCAGCAGATTGTCCAGGCGCTGGAGACGGCGACGGCGCGGGGCTGGCTTTCGGATGACGAGGCCGCCCGCTGGTTCCGCAAGTTTGCTGGGGAGAGCGACCATGCCATTGCCACGTGAAGCGACCACCCCGAACGAGCAAGAGGCGCGACTGCAGCACTTGTGCGAGGCGGCCCTGCAAGGCGGCGGGCCGCAGGCCTTTCGGGCCACCCTCATCCGCGCCGGCGCCTCGGCCAACGGCTTCGTCTATCCGGCCGAGACGCTGCAGCAGGCCCTGCCCCTCTTCGCTGGGGCAACGGCCTTTGTGGATCACGCCGGCGCGGCCGACCTTTGGCGAGGCACCCGCTCGGTGCGCGATGCGGTGGGCGCCTTTGGCCCGCCCGCTTGGAACGACGTTAGCCAGGGGATCGAGGCCGATCTCTACCTGATCGATGACGATGTGGCCCGCCTGCTGGGCCGCTACGTACAGGCCCGCGCCCAGGGTCAGCCGGCGCCCAACCTGGGCATCTCCGCCGATCTCACGGTGGCCCATCAGGGCGGCCGAGTTACCCGCATCGTGCGCGTCCACTCGGCCGACATCGTCTTCGGCCCGGCGGCCGGCGGCGCCATCCACCACGCCCTGGCCGCTTTACCCCACCTGCAGGAGGCACAGCCCATGACCACACCTACCTCACCCAGCAATGATGCGACGGCCCGCGCTGCCTTGGCTGCCCCGGCGCCCCCCGACACGGAAGCCCAGGCGGCCCGCACCGCCCTGGCCCAAGACCTGCTGCGGGCTCGCCTGCACCTCAACGCCGACCTGCCGGCCGCGGCACGGGAGCACCTGCGCCGGCGCTTTGAGGGTCGCGCCTTCCACCCGGACGAGCTGGAGGCGGAACTGCGCAGCCTGCGTGAGCTGACCGCCCAGGTGCGCGGCAACCCGGTGCAGGGGCACGGTCAGCCGCGCTTGGCCCTGGGCGCAACGCCGCTGGAGCGCATCCAACTGGCCGCCGACCGCCTGTTCCACGTACCGGGCGCCCCCGCGGACGCGCCGCGCCTGTCCGGCATCCGCGAGCTCTACCTGACCCTCACCGGCGACGACGAGCTGCGGGGCATGTTCAACCCGGCTGGCCTGCGCCTGAGCGAGGCTGAGATCACCACCAGCACCTTCGCCCACGTCTGCAAGAACGCCATGAACAAGGCGCTGCTGGCGGCCTACAACACCCGCTCCCGCTGGTGGGAGCCGCTGGTCTGGGAGGAAGACTTCGAGTCGACCCAACAGATCACCTGGGTGAAGACCGGCACCGTCTCTGCCCTGAGCACGGTGGCCGAGGGCGACCCCTACGACGAGTTGGAGAGCGACGATGCTGCCGAGACCACCAGCTTCGTGAAGAAGGGCGGCTACATCGGCCTGACGCTGGAAGCCATCGACCGCGACGACATGGCCGCCCTGCGCCGGGCGCCGCGGGAGCTGGGCTTCGCCGCTTGGCTGACCCTCTCCAACCTGGTGAGCGAGGTCTTCACGGCCGGCGACGGCGCGGGGCCCACCATGGCCGACGCCAAGGCCCTCTTCCACGTGGACCATGGCAACCTGGGGAGCTCAGCCCTCTCGGCCACCGCCTGGGAGGCGGTGGTGAAGGCCATGTTCGAGCAGGGCGACCCAGCCAACGGCTACACCCTGGGGCTGCGCCCGGCCTTCTGCCTGGCGCCCATCGAGCTGGAGCGTACGGCCTTGGAGCTCTTCCAGTCTGCCCTTGAACCCGGCTCAGCCGACAACAACGCCAACCCCTACTACCGCATGGCCAAGGTGATCACCGTACCCCACTGGACCGACGAGAACAGCTGGGCTGCGGTGGCCCCTCCCACGGAGTGCCCGGGGATCTGCATCGGCTACCGCTACGGCCGGGCCCCCGAGCTGTTTGTGGCCGACCAGCCGCACGTGGGCTCCATGTTCACCAACGACGAGCTGCGCATCAAGGTGCGCTTCTTCCTGGCGGTGGGTGTGGCCGACCACCGCCCGCTCTACAAGATGAACGTGCCCTGAGCAGCGGCGGTCCCGCTTGGCCCCAGCGACGCACCGGGGCCAAGCGGGACCGGCAACCCAGGCGAAGGAGGCTCCCCATGCCCAAGATCATCGTCTTCGACCAGCTTACCGACGTGTGTCTGCGCATCCGCAAGGACCCCAGCGGCCAAGGCCAGCACGAGGTGGCGGTCTGCTACGCCTGGCTGGCCACCAACGACGAGACGCGGCCGCAGCCCGAGCTGAACATCTTCCCGTGGCTGCGGCTCCACAACCCCCCGGCGCTGGCCCAGATCACCGCCTTCTACGATGCGGTGGTGCAGGCGGTGCTGGAGCGCGACGGCTTGGCCTGATGGCCGGCCCGCGGAAGGAGATGCCCCCGTGAAGCTCACCCGCGAACAGATGCAACTGCTCATCAACGCCTTGAGCACGATCCTCATTGTGGTCCTGTCGCTCTGGGGCTACAACGTTACCATCCTGGATCCGGCCCGGCGAGTCATCTTGGAGCAGCTCGAAACGAACGACCGGCCGTTTGTGGCTGGCGGCATGACCCACTTCTCCGGCCTGAGCCTGCAGGCCCAGACGCCCATCTCGGTGACCGCCGGGCTGACCCTGCCCCTGAGCGGCACGTATCAGCCCCTGGAGGCCGCCGGCGATGCCGCCTTCGCCCTGCCGCTGGCCTGCACGGCTGGCGATGTGGTGCTGCTGCTGAATACCGTGGGCCACACCCTGACCCTCAGCGACACGGCCAACGCCGTCCTGGCCGCCGACTGGGCCGGCGGGGAGGGCGACGCCTTGCTGCTCTGGTGCGACGGGACGCAGTGGGTGGAGATCAGCCGCTCGGACAACTAGGGGAAGACGCGCCGCCGAGGCGCGGAGGGGGAGGGAAGCCAGGGCGGGTGCCGCCCGAAGCAGGTCCGCGCCTTCCCTTTGCCCTGGTCTCTGCGCCTCGATGGCGCAAGCCCATCACGGAGGTGCCCTCTTGACCGACCCAGGCCGCACCGCCCAACTCCTCTTCAACGTCGACCGCCGCGTCGGCTTCGGCTCCGGCTTCATGCCTCCCTCCATGTTGGCCTGGGCCGAGCCACGCGGCATCCCCACCGCCGCCAACCTCAAGACCGTCGCCGTCGGCCAGACCGGCGTCTTTGCCGCCGGGCAACTGGACGGAGCCGCAGGCCTCTTCTACTCCTCCAACGGCGGCGCTACTTGGCGCAACATCACCGCCAGACTGCCCACCGACACCACCGGCGACTACATCACTGCCCTGGCCGCCAACCCTGGCGATCCCCATGTCTACATCGGCACTCACGGCGGCCTCGTCTTCAAGTCCTCCAACGACGGAGCCTCCTTCACCGACATCAGCGTCGGCGCAGGTTTCACCGGTTACCACATCTATTCCATGGCTTTCAACCACCCCGACCACCTCTGGGCCGGCGCAGGCGGAGGCCTGCTCAAACACTACGATCACTCCACCTGGACCAACCGCAGTAGTACCCTGGGCTGGGGAGCCAATGCCATCGTCGGATGCATCGCCCAGAAACCCATCAACGGCCTGGACCTCCTGGTCGGCGGAGAGATCATCACCGGCCCTACCGGCAAACTCGCCTACGTCACCGGCGGCTGGTCCGTCACCGACCGCTCTAGCCTCATCCCCTCTTGCATCGGCTGCCACTGCCTGGGCTACTCCAAGATAGACAACCGCTTCCTCATCTCAGGCCACGACGGTTCCTACTACACCCGCGTCTACTACTCCACCGACAACTGCGCCACAGGCAATCAGATCGCCGCCCTCGCAGACTCCGGCGGCGGCCAGTACGCCGCCTTCCACGTCATTCTGGACACCTGGGCCGCCGTCCGCAAGGACGGCGCTGTCTTCCGCCTGGCCCAGGATCGGGCTGGCGACGTCCGCCTAGCCGACGACGTGACCGACATCATCGGGGCCCAATCGGCCTTCGCTTCCGCTCAGGCCCTGGCCTACGACCCTGGCCTCAACCGCTACTACCTCTGCGGCACCGGCTGGTTGCGCTACTCCGACGACGTCGGCCAGGTCGGAGCCTTCATCACCAGGCCCCTACCGACAGGCTCCAACCTCATCGGCCAGGTAGGGATCGCCCCCTGCAGTTATGCCAACATCGAACTGGCCGCCGGTACCCAGATCAAGACAGGCCCGGGCAAGCTGGTCGGCTTCCTCATCACCTCAGTCGCCAACACGGCCCACGACGTGGATTTCTTCGACGGCGTTTCCACCAGCGATCCCCGCATCGTCAAGGTGCGCGTCAACAGCAACACCTACGGCCCCAACCCCATCTCCTTCACCCCTGCGCATCCCATCCAATTCACCAACGGCCTCTACATCTACGTGGGCCACGGCAATGACCGCATCCTCGTCGCTTACCTGTAGGCTGGCCCACGGGGCAGTGGAGCAGATGGAGACCTCCAGGAGGACGCCATGACCACCCGAGCCGATCTCGTCACCATCATCCGCAACCAGGGCATCGACGCCACCACCTGGCCCGACGTCAACGTCCTCCAATGGATCGCCGATGCCATCGCCGAG
>JAAYZY010000398.1 GCA_012514615.1 Chloroflexota bacterium
CCGGGCCGGCAGCCTGCGAGCAAGGCCACTGCGCCGTCGTTCAACACCACGTTCTCCGTACCCACCGTCAGCGGTCCGCCGCCGGGCATCGCCTCCACAGCGTTGAGCGCCAGGTTCATCAGCACCTGCTGCAGGTCGCCAGCGTCGCCCTCCACCTTCGAAGCGCCGGCGTCCAGAAGCATGCGCACTTCCACCGTGGGCGCCGTGCGCTGCAGCAGCCGCAGGACCTCCTGCACCAAGCCGTTGCAGTCCACCGGCTCGGGCCTCTTCCCGCCCCCGCTGGCGAAGGTGAGCAGTTGACCCGGCAGCTCGCTGCCCCGGCGGATGACCCGCAGCAGCGCCGCCAAGTCCTCCTGGGCTGGGTGGTTGGGCGGCAGGTCCACTTGCAGGGCGCTGGTGTAGCCCAGGGCCATGGCCAGCGTGTTGTTGAACTCGTGCACCACCTGGCGGGTGAGGTGGGCCAGCGCGTCCATCTTCTGCATCCGCTGCACATGCTCTTCCAAGGAACGCCGGGCGGTCAGGTCCTCCATCAACAGCAGCAACTCCGCCACCTGGTCTTGTGCATCGTGGATCGGCACTCCTTGCAGGCGGAGGTAGCGCTCCTCGCCTGTGGGTCCGCGGAACCACAACTCCCGCGGGGCGACTGCCTCGTCCTGCATGGCGCGATGGAGGTCCTCGAAGAAGCCCGGGGACGCCAGGGGCTCCTCCTCCCACAGGTTGTTAGGAAGGGCATCGCCAAACTGAGCCTGCCACATGGCTTGGGCCACACCGTTGGAGTAGGTCACCTCCCCCCCACGGTTGACCCGAGCCACGCCCAGCGGGATGTTCGCTAGCAGTCCTGTCAGATACTCGTTGGCCGCCCGCAGCCGTTCTTCGTAGGCCAGGTGCTCCCGCAGGTCAGTGAGGACCGACAGATGCCCCACCATCTGCCCATTCCGCATCACCGGGCGCTCGCTCACATGCACGGGCACTGCAGCCCCAGAGGCCGACAGCAGCAGGGCATCGCCCTGGGTGGTGGCCTCGCTGTGCGCCGGAACGCTGCCGACTGCCGACGCTCCCGGGTGCGGAGCGATGAAGCGCGACCAAGGCTGGCCGACGATCTCTATCGCTGCCAAGCCCAGGGCCTGTGCCAGGGCCGGGTTGGCAAACAGCACCACACCTTGCGGGTCGCTCAGCACCAGACCCTCCTGCATCTCCTGCACCAGGGCTTCGTTGAACTCTTTGAGCCGGTTCGTCTCCTGGTACAACTCCGCGTTGCGCAGGGCCACCCCAGCCTTGGCGGCAAAGCTCTGCAGGGCTGCCACCTCTTCATCCCTGGGCTGGAAGGGCCTGGCCATGTCGATGTTCAGGACGCCTTTCACCTCATCCCCGGCCGCCAGGGGGATGCAGATCCAAGTCTTGATGTACTCGGTGCCCGGCACGGAGACCCACCGAGGGTGCTCGCGCGTGTTGGGCACGATCACCACCTGGCGGTCAACCAACGCCTTCTCGAACTCGGCGAAACGACGCCACTCCACCTGCGGGATCTGCAGTCTAGCCTCATCGGGGTAGCCTCGCCCGGCCACCACGCGCAGCACCTCCCCCTGCGGCAGCATGAACGAGGCGCTGTCGTAGGGGATGACCTCGTGCACTTGGTCCAGAATCAGGTTCAGAACCTCTTCAGGGTCCAACGTAGCAGCCAGCGCCCCCATCACCCGGTTCAGCGTCTCGGCCAGGCGGCGGCGGCGCTGCTCTCGGGCGAAGAGATGGGCGTTCTCCAGCGCCGCGGCGATCTGCAGCGAGAAGACGCTCACCGGGGCGCGATCTGCTTCGTGCAGCTCGCGGCCCAACACCAGCAGGATCCCCTCAGACTGACCCTCCACCTGCAGCGGGGCGACGATGGCGCGCTCGCCTGGCTGGAGCGGCAGCACCTGCCCCAACCAGCGTCCGGCCGCACAACCCTCCGGGCTATTGGGCAAGTC
>JAAYZY010000399.1 GCA_012514615.1 Chloroflexota bacterium
CTCGCGGCACGGCACGCACTTGCCGCACGACTCGTGGCGGTAGAACTCGGTCCAACGCAACGCCACCTGGACGATGCAGTGCCCATCGCCCACCACCACCACAGCCCCGGAACCCAGCATGGAGCCGGCCGCAGCGATCGCTTCGTAGTCCAGCGTCAGCCCCGCTTCCAGCACGTCGGGCTTCAGCACCGGCGTGGACGAACCGCCCGGTACGATGGCCTTGATCGCCTGGCCTTCCGTTGGGCCTCCAGCGCAGTCGTAGATCAGCGTGCGCATGGGCGTGCCCAAGGGCAGCTCGTAAACCCCCGGACGCTGCACGTTCCCGCTGATGCAGAAGAGCTTGACGCCGGTGCTCTTCTCGGTGCCCATGGCTGCGTACCACTCGGCACCGTTGAGGACGATGAACGGCACGTTGAACAGCGTCTCCACGTTGTTGATGACCGTGGGCTTGCGGTACAGCCCCTCGCTGGCGGGGAACGGCGGCTTCAGTTTGGGGTGGCCGCGGTCACCCTCCAGCGACGTGAGCAGCGCCGTCTCTTCGCCACAGATGTAGGCCCCAGCGCCGCGGTGCAGGGTCAGCTCCAGGTTGTAGCCGCTGCCTAGGATGTTCTGCCCCAGATAGCCCCGAGCGTAGGCCTGCTCGATGGCTCGCTCCAGCCGCTCTGCCGCCACGGCGAACTCGCCGCGGATGTAGATGAACGCATGGAAGACCTCACAGGCGTAGGAGGCGATGATGACGCCTTCCACCACGCCGTGTGGGTCCTGCTCCATCAGGAGACGGTCCTTAAAAGTGCCCGGCTCGCCCTCGTCCGCGTTGCAGACCAGGTAGCGCGGGTAGACGCCTGCGGGCAAGAAGCTCCACTTCACCCCAGCCGGGAAGCCGGCTCCGCCGCGGCCGCGCAACCCCGAGGCCTTGACCAAGTTGACCAGGTCTGCAGGTGAATGCTCTTTCAGCGCCTTGGGCAGCGCCTGGTACCCGCCCCGCTCCTCGTAGACCTCGATCTCGTGGGAATTGGGGACTCCGACGTTGCGCAGGAGAATCTTAGGAGCCATGGCTGATCCTTATCGTTCGCTTCGCCAACGGGCTAATCGCCCCAGAGCCAAACGCCCCGATTGCTCAGGCTGTAGAACTCATCGTTCAGGATGCGCAGATGAACCAACTCTTCGTGCGCCAGACGGTGGAACAGGCTCTGCAAAGCCATTACCTCGGTCTCTGCCGCCAACTCCTCATAACGAGCCTGCGCTGCCCGCTCCGCTTCCAGTGCCAGCGTCAGCACCTCCAGCGCCGTCTCCAAACCGTGTGCGTCGCGCCCATCCACCGCTGCTTCCGGTCCTGGGGCCAGCTCTCGCCCCACGTACGGCGGCGGCACCTGCCCATGGGCTAGGGCGCGGTGCTGCTCCTGCAACCCTACATAGTGGTAGCGCTCAAAGTCAGCCAACTGCCGCAGCAGGTCTCTGCCGCGAGCATCAACCACCTGCTCGGCCGACCGCCCGTAGTACTCCGCGGCCTGCGCCTCTCGCGCCATGGCCTGGCGCAACACAGCCATCACCTCGTCATTGATCTGAGACATCGCACTCCCTCGTGCCAGACGCTTCCTCGCGCTGATCGGCTACCCCTGGGCAGCCAGCTCCTCCAGAAGCTGCTCGACCTTCTCGGGGGTCAGGTTCTCGCAGTACCGGTCGTTCACCTGCATCACTGGGCCTGACCCGCAAGCCCCCAGGCACTCCACCTCCAACAGAGTGAAGAGCCCGTCGGCGGTCGTCTCCCCGACGGCAATGCCCAGCTTGCGCTCGATGGCCGCCAACACCTCCTTGGCTCCCAACAGAGCGCACGAGACGTTGCCGCACACCTGCAGCAGATACTTGCCCACCGGCCGCCGTTGGTACATGGTGTAGAAGCTGGCCACGGAGAGAACCTCTACCGACGGCACGCCCAGCAGCTCGCCCACTTCCACCAGCGCTTCGTTCGGCAACCAGCCCAGCTCCCGCTGTGCGAGTTCCAGAGCCGGCATGAGCGCCGAG
>JAAYZY010000400.1 GCA_012514615.1 Chloroflexota bacterium
CGTCATGCCCGCGGAAGCGGGCATCCGCGCCCCGACGGGCGCTCAGGCGACACACCGAGAGCGATGGGGCGGGTCGGCAGCGGCCCTGCTTGACCTGCTGCACAGGCTTGCGTGGATGTAAGGCGTCGTTTACAATAGAAGTAACTTCTTTGGGAGGTAGTTGAAATGACCGAGCTGAGCGAGCGCATTCAGAGGGCTGACTGGAAGAAAGAGAAGCACGTGGCGGCCATTGAGGCCCCGGACAAGGTGAAAGCTGGCGAGATCTTTCAGGTGCGGCTGACCCTGGGCAAGGAGATCGCCCACCCCAACACCACTGAGCACCACATTCGCTGGATCTCCCTCTACTTCCACCCCGAAGGCGAGAAGTTCACCTACCACGTGGGCAACTACGAGTTCGCCGCCCATGGCGAGTCGGTGGCCGGGGCGAACGAAGGGCCCGTCTACACCCACCACGACGTGGTGACCAGCATGAAGATCAACAAATCGGGCTCGCTGCACTCTCTGGCGCTGTGCAACATCCACGGCCTGTGGGAGAGCACCAAGGAGATCGTCGTAGAGTAGCCGGCGGTTTCTGCCGCTTCGGCGCCTAGGGCGAGGCGTACCCGAGGGCGGCGCAGCCTGGCGTTGCTGCTGCGCCGCCTCTCTGCCAGCGCACCCCCAGCCTCAGCGAGGCGTGGCCGTCCCCGGCCTCTGTGCCCCTGGGAACCGACCACCAGATGGAGCGTTGCCATGAGTTCTGTGAACCAGATGACGTTGAAGATCGGCGGCGAGGCCGGCCAGGGGCTCGAATCCAGCGGCGCTGGCTTCGCTCTGGCCTTGGCGCGGGGCGGCCTGCATGTCTTCGGCCTGCCGGATTACCGTTCGCGCATCCGCGGCGGGCACAACTTCTTCCAGATCCGCATCAGCGAGACGCCGTTGTGGACCCACGACGAGCCGGTCCACCTGCTGCTGGCGCTGACGGAAGTAGCGGTGCGCCAACACGCTGCGGAGATTGTCCGCGGCGGTGCGGTGATCTAAGACGAAGGGCTGTCGGTGGACGCCGACCGGTTGGAGGAACTGGGCGTCCAGGCCTTTCCCGCGCCGCTGTTGCGCATCGCCAAAGAGGTGGGCGGCCGAGAGGTGATGTTCAACACCGCCGCCCTGGGCGCGGCGGCTGGCGTCACCGGGCTGGACCTGGGGCCGATGAACAGCGTGATGGAAGACAACTTCGGCCGGAAGGGCGCGGCGGTGGCCGAGGGAAACCGCAAGGTGGCCCGGGCGGCCTTCGACTTCATGCAGGAGCGCTACGCGGCGCGCTTCCCCTGGAAGCTTCAGACGCGCAACTCAGCCAAGCGCATGGTGTTGAACGGCAACCAGGCCTTCAGCATGGGCGCTCTGCTGGGCGGGTGCAAGTTCGTGGCTGGCTACCCCATGACCCCTGGCAGCCCGGTGCTGGAGTGGCTGGCGGCGCACGCCCAGCGGTACGGCATCGTGGTGAAGCACACCGAAGACGAGATCTCGGCGGCGGCCATGGTGGTGGGCGCGGCCCACATGGGGGTGCGGGCTCTGACCCCCACTTCTGGCGGCGGCTTCTGCCAGATGACCGAATCGTTGGGGTTAGCGGGGATGACCGAGACCCCCATCGTCATTTACAACGCCCAGCGGCCGGGGCCTTCCACTGGCCTGCCCACCCGCACAGAACAGGGCGATCTCATGTTCGTCCTGCATGCCTCGCAAGGCGACTTCCCGCGCATCGTCTTGGCGCCCGGCACCATCGAAGAAACGTTCGAGGCTGGCTGGCGAGCCTTCAACCTGGCTGAGACCTACCAGTGTCCGGTCATCGTCCTGACCGACCACTTCCTGGTCAGCTCCCTGCGGGACGTCCCGCCAGAGGCGCTGGACTTCGGGGCCGTGACCATCGAGCGGGGCAAGCTGCTGAGCCGGGCCGAAATGGACGCCCTGCCGGACGACTACCTGCGGCACCGCGTCACCGACGACGGGATCTCGCCCCGGGCCGTCGCTGGCCACCCCCAGGGAGTCTACTCTGTCACCAGCGACGAGCACGACGAGGCCGGGCACATTGACGAGGCCGCAGAGACCCGCAACGCCCAGAACGAGAAGCGCATGCGCAAGCTGGAGACCGCGGCGGGTGAGATGCGGCCCCCCTTGCGCTACGGCCCGGCGGAAGCCGATGTCACCTTCATCGACTGGGGCTCCACGTACGGCCCGCTGCGTGAGGCGGTGGACTTGCTGAACACCGACGGCACCAAGGCGAACCTGCTGCACATCACCGATGTGTGGCCCTTCCCGACCCGGGCGGTGGCCCAGGCGCTGGCTGGGGCCAAGAAGACGTTCGTGGTGGAGAGCAACTACACCGGCCAGATGGCTGGCCTGATCCGGCGTGAGACTGGGCACCAGGCCGACGGCGTGATTCTGAGGTACGACGGACGGGCGTTCTCGCCGGAGAGCATCCTGCGGGGCTTCGAGGAGGAGATGCACCATGGTTGAGGTAAAGGATTTCGCCAGTTCGCACCGCCCCACCTGGTGCCCCGGCTGTGGCAACTTCGGCATCTGGAACGCGCTCAAGATGGCTCTGGCCGACCTGGACCTGGCGCCGCACCAGGTGATGCTGGTAGGGGGCATCGGCTGCGGTAGCAAGCTGCCGGACTACACCCACGCCAACGGGTTCATGAGCATCCACGGGCGGCCGGTGCCGGTGGCCACCGGCATGAAGCTGGCCAACCACGGCATGAAGGTGATCTGCACCCACGGCGACGGCGATGGGCTGGGCCAAGGGCTGGGGCACCTGCTGCACGCGGCGCGGCGCAACATCGGCCTGGTGGATATCATCCAGGACAACCGCATCTACGGGCTGACCAAGGGGCAGTACTCGCCAACGACAGAGCGGGGGCGGGTGACCAAGACCTCTCCGGAAGGCACCCTGGAGACGCCGGTGAACCCGCTGATGCAGGCCCTCACGGCCGGGGCCACCTTCGTGGCCCGCTCTTGGTCTGGCGATGTGAAACACCTCTCCAGCATCATCGCCCGGGCGGTGCAGCACCGCGGCTACGCCCTCATCGACGTGCTGCAGCCCTGCGTCACCTTCAACCGGGCCTTCGACTACGATTTCTACCGCCCGCGGGTGTTCCAAGTGGAAGGGGAGCCGGGCTACTCGGCCACCGACCGCGACGTGGCCTGGAAGCAGGCGCAGGAGTGGGGCGAGCGGATCCCCATCGGCGTCTTCTACCAGGTGGAAGACCAGCCGGCCTACGAAGCGCAGGTTGCGGCCTTGGAAGAAGGGCCGTTGGCCGGGCAGTCGTTCCGGGCCTGGAGCGAGGCTGACTACCACGCTCTGAGAGAGGAGTATATGTAAGGTGTCGCCACAATACGTGATCGTGGGCA
>JAAYZY010000401.1 GCA_012514615.1 Chloroflexota bacterium
GGCAGCGTCAACGCGCTGGTAGACCGCCGTTTGCATCAGCTTGCCCAGACACTGCAGGAGTTCGGCAAGGGTGACGAGGGCAACAGCGGTAAGAAGAAGGACGAGCCGGAACCCAAGACGGACTGACCGGCCCCCAGCTTGGCCTGACGAACCCGGCTGCCGATGGGCAAGCTTGCCCATCGGCAGCTTCTGCAGCGACAGAGCTCCTACCTCCGCCGAGGGAAGCTCCTTCCAGAGGCGCTCTGTGCGCCTGGGCCCCCTCCCCCACCTGCTGTGGCTGGCCGCAGCCCTGGCCGCGCCCAGCCCCGCCGCCGCCGACTCCCCGACGCCCGGCCCGCTGGTGTTCCACGAGATCGCCTGGATGGGCACGGCCGCGTCGGCGCAGAGCGAATGGATCGAGCTCCGCAACCTGAGCCATGAGCCGCTGACCCTGGAAGGTTGGATCCTCGCGGCGGCGGACGGCGTCCCCCAGATCCGCCTCCAGGGCACAGCGCCGCCGCACGCTCACTTCCTCCTGGAGCGCACTGGCGACGACACCGTCCCCGAGGTAGCGGCCGACCAGGTCTACACCGGCGCGCTGGGCAACGGCGGCGAGCACCTGACCCTACGCGACCCCCAGGGCCGCCTGGCCGACCAGGTGGATGCCTGGCACGCTGGCCACAACGGCACCAAGCAGACCATGCAGCGCTTCGACCCCACCGCGCCAGGCACCGACCCTCGAGCTTGGTTGAACGGCCCTGTGGGTGGCACGCCGCAGAACAGCGCCGGCCAGACGCCGCCGCCCGCCCCCTCCCAGCTCAGCGCCTACTTCACCGACAACGTCTCCGCCACGGGGGTCTCCCCTGCCCTCACCGAGATGGAGGGCGCCCTGGTAGAGCTGCTAGACTCCGCCTGCTGCGCCATCGACGCCGCCCTCTACGGCCTGGACCGCGCCAGCGTCCGCGACGCCCTGCTGGCAGCCCATGGGCGTGGGGTGCGCGTCCGTCTGGTGGCTGACGATGACGCCCGCGCCCAGGCCGCCTACAGCCCTCACTTCCGGGCCTTGGAAATGGCCGGCATCCCCCTGCTGGCAGACGGCCGCTCGGGCCTCATGCACAACAAGTTCTTCGTTGTGGACGGTCGGGCGGTCTGGACCGGCTCCACCAACATGACCGACACCTGCTTCACCCTCAACCACAACAACAGCCTGCGCATCGACTCCTCCTGGCTGGCCTATGTCTATGGGGTGGAGTTCCATGAGATGTTTGCCCTGGCGCGCTTCGGCCCCGCCAAGGCCGACAACACTCCCCACCGCCTGCCGGGCGACAGCCCCTATCTGGCCAGCTACTTCTCCCCCTCCGACGGCGGGCTGGACCACATCCTGGCTGAGATCGCCCGCGCCGAGAGCGAACTCTACTTCGCCGCCTTCGCCTTCACCTCCCACCCCATCGCCCAGACCCTGCTGGCACGGTTGAACGAGGGAGTGGCCGTCCGCGGCCTGTGGGATCGCCTGGGTGCGACCAACCGCTACGCGCTGGACGACCCACTCTGCACCGCCGGCGCGGCCATCAAGATCGAGAACTTCCCCGGCAAGATGCACCACAAGTTCGCTGTCGTAGACCCCCACGGGCCCAACGCCGCGGTGATCACCGGCTCGGCCAACTGGAGCAACGCCGGCTTCGGGGCCAACGACGAGAACCTGCTCATCATCCGCGATGGCGCCTTGGCCGCCCAGTACCAGCGAGAGTGGCAGCGCCTGTGGGACGCCTTGCCCAACCGCACCCTCTGCTCCGCCTCGCCGTTGACGCTCTTCCTGCCCCTGCTCTACGGCTCTGCCAGCCAGCCAGCATGGTGAGGCAAGGCGAATGCGGAGCGGCCGCACCCTTCGGTGCGGCCGCTGGTTCGCTTGGCAACCTCCCAGAGGAAGGCTGTCCGTTTGTCAGGCAGGTGGGTTACTCGCCAGCGATGACGAAACGCCCCCCATCGCTGCGTCCGAAGACCTCCGGGAAGTACATTTCGTAGGCCTGCGCCGGCATGGTCAGGTACTCGCCGGGCAGCGAGGCGCGCATCAGGTAGGTATACTCGTACGTGCCCTGTGGCAAGAAGGTGCTGAACAAGGCCACCTTCTCATCCCGGAGCTCGCTGTGGGTCGGCTGCCACCACCACCAAGGGGTGGTTCGCTCTTCGCTCTTCTGTTCCAGACCCGGCCCTTCATAGATGGCGCTGGTAGTGCGCAGGCTCACGTCCACCGCCTCGCAGCCAGCCGGCAGCGGGTCTTCCACCACCAGGTAGTGCACGCTGCTGGGGGCCACTATGGTCAGACGGACGCGGATCACGTCGCCCACCTGGGCCTCAGTGATCGGCTTGTCCGGCTCGTCCATGAGCTCGTAGCGGCGGGAGACCACGATGCCCCGATCCAGAGCCTGCACTTCGCTCACCGGCAGGTAGTAGCGCAGGTAGGCGGAGTAGTAGAGCCGACCTTCGCCCGACTGCCCAGCAACGGGGGCCACCCGCTCCAGCAGCAGGCGGTTCACCTGCTCCCGCAGCAGATCGGTCACCTGAGCCCGCAGGACCACCTGCTCATCCACATTGGCCGCGGTCACCTGGCCTTCGCCCCAGGCGCTGCCGTTCAGGCTGGCGCGCCAGGAGTAATCGGCCTTCAGCTCGCCGGTGGCTGCCATCCAGTCGGTGAGGGCAATGAGCGCCCAGGCTGTCTCCTGGGTCGTCTCCCAGCGCCCTTCCTTGCGCGAGACCATCAACCAGCGCACCACGTTGGGCGCCAGGGTGTTGTCGGGGTCCAACCGCGCCAGCAGCATCAGCGCTAGGGAAGTGGACCGTGTATCGGTATTCATGGTCACGTAGTCCACGTAAGGCTCTTCCCAGTGGGCGCCGGTGGCGCTGAGCACGGCCGTCCCGAGGAGATCGCTTACCAGGGTGTCGATGCGCGGCTGGACAGCCTCCGCCTCGGCCTCCGGAGCCAGGCCCAGAGCCAACCCCAGCAACGCCTTGCCGTACTGCGAGAGCCGTTCCCTCTTCTCATACAGGTTGACCACCTGGCTCATGGGGTAAGGCTGCTGCTTGGCGTCGTCCAGATAGGCATGGTACTCGGCCAGCACGTACAGCAGGAAGGCCTGCGTGTTGGCATTGGAGCCTGACTCCAGCTCGCTCTGCGGGTAGAGCGACTCATCCACGAATTTGGCAGCCCGCTCCATCACGTCCTCAGCCACGGCGAAGTCGGCGCGAGCAGCCTCCACCAGGCCCAGCAAGGTGTAGGCGGTGAGGAACGGGTTGCTGGGCTCGCTGATCCACCACCCCCAGCCGCCGTCGAACTTCTGCTGAGAGTAGATGCGCTGCAGCGCCACGCCGACCATCTGCGGCAGGCGCGTCTCCAACTGCGGCCGTTCGATGCCCAACTGCTTGAGCGCCCGGTAGGTGAGGACATTGGGCAGGAAGCGCGAGACGGTCTGCTCGATGCACTCATAGGGGTAGTGCTCCAGGTACTTCAGCCCCTCTTGCATTGCCGCAGCCAGACTCGGTTCGATCTGCACCGTCAGGTCGCCCAGGGTGGGGTCCAGCACCTGCGGCAGGGCAATCCCCTCCAGGCGCTTCTCCCCGGCGTCCACCTCCCCGGCCGTGGCTACCACCTCTGGCGTACTGTAATGGTACACCGGCAGGGTGATCTCCACCGCGTCGGTCTCGCCGCCGCCCGCGGCCGAGAGCTGCAC
>JAAYZY010000040.1 GCA_012514615.1 Chloroflexota bacterium
CGGGAAGGCGAGTTGTACTGTCGGTTCCGTGTGGTCTGTCTGTCGCCTGAACGGCTGCAGGCGGAGGTGTGGGGTGAAGGCGGTCATCGTCCCAGGCGAGAGATCAAGGCCGCGACCTACCACGACCTCTCGCTGCGGCAGACCGAGGGGCGCTGGCAGGGTACCGTGGTGTTCGATGTGTAGTGGCTAGTGGGGTAGGAGGCGACAGGATGGTGACGAAGCGCGACTTTCGGCGGGTGGGGCCGTATGTGTGGGAAGTGCCGGTGGGCTTTCGGGCTGGAATGCAGGTGCCAGCTCGCATCTACGCCGACGACGAGCTTCTGGAAGCGGCGCTGGGAGACCGATCGGTGGAGCAGTTGATCAACACCACTGCCTTGCCTGGCGTGGTGAGCCACACCCTGGCCATGCCCGACATCCATCAGGGCTATGGGCCGCCTATCGGGGGGGTGATCGCCACGGAAGGCCCCAAGGGCGTCATCTCCCCCGGCGCGGTGGGGTACGACATCAACTGCGGCGTGCGCTTGGTGGTCTCCAACCTGGAGGCGGAGGCGGTGGCGTCCCACCTGGAGGAACTCATCAGCGCGCTGTATGGCGACGTCCCCAGCGGCTTGGGGCAGGGCGGGGGGATCAGGCTCTCCGGCCGACAGATCGATGAGGTGCTAGAGAAGGGCGCGGGTTGGGCTGTGGCCCAAGGCTACGGCGGGCCTGAAGACCTGATCTTTTCGGAAGAGGGGGGCGCAATGGCCGGCGCTGACCCCGCCGCGGTGAGCGCCCGGGCCAAGGAGCGGGGCCAAGGCCAGTTGGGCACCCTGGGTTCGGGCAACCACTTCCTGGAACTGGACGTGGTGGAGGAGATCCACAACCCCGAAGCCGCCCGGGCGTTTGGCCTGTTTGCCGGGCAGTTGGCCGTGCAGATCCACTCGGGCTCCCGCGGCTTGGGCCATCAGGTCTGCACCGACTACGTCAAGTCGCTGCAAGGGGCGGTGCGGAAGTACGGGATCCTTCTGCCAGATCGGGAGCTGGTCTGCGCGCCGCTGGATTCGCCGGAGGGGCGAGCCTACTTCGGAGCCATGGCTTCGGCGGCCAACTTCGCCTGGGCCAACCGCCAGTGCATGATGCACCTAGCCCGCCAGACGTTCGATCGGGTGCTGGCTGGCAAGTTCCGAGATCGCCATCTGCGACTGGTCTACGATGTGGCCCACAACATCGCTAAGCTGGAAGAGCACGAGGTGGGAGGCAAGCGGCTGCGGCTGTGCGTGCACCGCAAGGGGGCCACGCGGGCCTTCGCCCCCGGGCAGCGGGCGGTGCCCGAGCCGTACCGCGCCGTGGGCCAGCCGGTGCTGGTGCCCGGCGACATGGGGTCTGCATCGTATGTGCTGGTGGGCACAGCGCGGGCGATGGAAGAGACGTTCGGCTCGTCGTGCCACGGCGCCGGGCGGGTGCTGAGCCGAGCGGCGGCGAAACGGCAGATCCGCGGCGACAAGCTGCGAGCCGAGCTGGAGGAGCGGGGCATCCACGTGCGGGCGGGTAGCATGCCAGGCCTGGCGGAAGAGGCGCCGGAAGCCTACAAGGACGTGGAGCGGGTGGTGCATGTGGTGGACGAGCTGGGGATCGCCTGCAAGGTGGCGCGGTTGCGCCCGCTGGCGGTGATGAAGGGGTAAGGGGGCCCAGCGCTCCACCAAGACTAGGCCGCCCATTTGACCAGAGGCCCTGCTAGGCGGTATAATGTAAGGCTGTAGGACCACACTTGCCTGAGAGAACAAGAGGAGACGACGATGCCCAAGCGCACATGGCAGCCCAAAGTGCGTCGACGCTTTCGGCGACACGGGTTCATGAATCGAATGAGCACCAGAGGTGGACGGCGAGTGCTGAAGGCCCGACGGGATAGAGGGCGCAAGCGGCTCACTGTTTGACCGGGTGGATTGTTGCGGCTCCGCCGGCGTGGGGGGACATGCGTTCTGGTCCCCCCATGTGCTATAGGACCCCAGCGAGGGTGGCCTGGTTTCTGGGAGGTGGCTCGGGGGTGAGCAGCGGCTCTAGGTATGGCCTTCCACGGGATGCGCGGTTGCACCTGCAGCGGCAGTACCAGCGCATGCGTCAGGAAGGGCGCACCTGGGCCGATCGCTATCTGGTGCTGAGCGCGGCGCCTAACGGGTTGCCTCACGCCCGCTTGGGCTTCGTGGTGGGCAAGCGGGTCGGGGGCGCGGTGGTGCGCAACCGGGTGCGCCGCCTGATGCGGGAAGCCTGCCGCCTGCGCCGGCCCGAGATCGCCCCGGGGTGGGACGTGGTGTGGATCGCCAGAGCAGGCGCGGCCGAGGCAGGATGGCTGCAGATCCAGCGTTCAGTGCAGGGCTTGCTGCAGAGGGCCGGCCTGCTCCTTGCTGAGGCCGAAGATGAGGCGGGCGGATGAAGGCTGTGGCGTTGTGGCTCCTTCGCCTGTACAAACGAGGAATCTCGCCCCGGCTGCCGCCCTCGTGCCGTTTCATCCCCACTTGTTCGGAGTACATGTACGAGGCCATCGAGCGTTACGGAGTGGTCAAAGGGGGGTGGCTGGGGTTAAAGCGGGTCAGCCGCTGCCATCCGTGGAACCCCGGAGGCTACGACCCGGTGCCCTGAGGTGGACCGCTCAGGGAGCGGACGGGCCAGACTGCCGCCGCTGCGCATTAGGGACTGGTCTATGATCTACACTGGAGGATAGGATTCTTACATGGGCGGACTTTGGAACACCCTGATCGTGACCCCGTTGGCGGAGGCCCTCAAGCTTCTGGCTGGGTGGATAGAGGCATTGGGGATCCCATACCATTTTGGGTTTGCCATCATCCTCTTCACCTTGATCATCAAGCTCGTTACCATCCCCCTGAACAAGAAGCAGTTGGAGTCTACCAAGGCGACCCAGGAGCTTCAGCCCAAGCTCCAGGAGCTGCAGAAGAAGTACGGCAAGGACCGGGAGAAGCTGGCGCAGGCCCAGATGGAGCTGTACAAGGAAGCTGGCGTTAGCCCCATGGGCGGCTGTCTGCCCATGCTCATCCAGTTCCCCATCCTGATCGGCCTCTACAGCGCGCTCTACAGCTTGGCCAACAACGTGAACTTGGGCAGCTTCTTCTTCATCCCTGACCTCGCCCTCCCTAGCCAGACCGAAGGCATCAGTTGGCTCTGGCCTTTCCCGCCCAAGATCGGCTGGGATGCCGCCAGTGCCTATCTGGTGCTGCCGGTCCTGACGTTGATCTCCCAATTGGTGCTGCAGAAGATGATGCAGCTCAGCCCGAAGAGCCAGGATCCGCAGCAGGGGATGATGAACAGCATGATGTCTATCATGCCTATCTTCTTCGCCTACATCACCCTGCAGGTGCCGGCTGGTCTGACGCTGTACTGGGTCGTCTCAAACATATTCAGCATCGTGCAGCAGTATACTGTGATGGGGTGGGGCGGTCTAGCGCCGTTGATTGCGCGGCTTACGGGCAAGGCGGAAGCCCTGGCTGTGCCTGGGCAAGGCGCGGCCTCTATGGCGGTGGGCAACCCTGGCAGCAGCAAGCCTACCGAAACCTCCAACCAGGCAACCAGCGCGGCAGAGACCGCCTTGAAGGGGAAGGGACGACATGCAAGCGGAAGAAAGAAGAGAAGGAAATAACGAGTTTGACGGCCGAAGCGTAGAGGAGGCCGTCCAGGTAGGGTTGGAGGCGCTAGGCCTCACGCGGGACGATGTCTACGTGGAGATCCTGGCGCCGGGGAGCCGTGGCTTCTTCGGCTTGGGGGCGGCAGAGGCGCGGGTGCGCCTGATCCCCAAGAAGCCTGTGCACACCCAACAGGCTGCCGCAGCCGAGGCCCAAGCTACGCCTCGGGAGGCGGTGGCTGAGCCCCTCAGGGAAGCGCCGGCCAGGCCAGCCGCAGCGCCCGAGCCGGTGGCTGAGCCCCACGTGGATGAGGAAGAGCCTGGCCTCTTTGACGACCTGGAAGAGGAAGAAGAGGAAGGGGAGGAGAAGCTGGAGCCGGCCAGCGCGCACATTAGCCCAGAAGAAGCAGCGGCGGCTCAAGAGATCCTGGAAGGGCTGCTGCAGCGGATGCGGGTGCGGGCGGAGGTCTTCTCGGAGATAGTGGAGCCTGAACCAGGCCAGCGTGGCAGCGCCCTGGTGCTGGACATCAAAGGGCAGGACGTGAGTGCGCTCATCGGCCGGCAGGGCGAGACCATGAGCTCCCTGCAGTACGTCCTGCGCCTGATGGTGAGCCATCGGCTCAAGCGCTGGCTCAACGTGGTGGTGGACGTGGATGGCTACAAGCGGCGACGGGAGAACCAGTTGCGCCAACTGGCCCAGCGCATGGCCGAGCGGGCCATCCTGAACGGCCGGCCCCTGGCCTTGGAGGCGATGCCGGCCAACGAGCGGCGCATCGTTCACCTGGCTCTGCGCAACCACCCCAAGGTCTATACCCAGAGCGTGGGCGAGGCTGACCAGCGCAAGGTGACCATCATGCTGCGGGAGCAGCAGCCGCCTTCGTAGGGAGGTCGTCCAGCAGCCCCAAGCGCCTACTCGGAGCCGCAGTCGGAGTCTAGCTGCGGCTCCTTCTTCGTCTGGCCGGGGCTTGACATTTGCCCCAAAACCCTTACAATGCGGGAGCCCTGCCCTGAGAGCGGGAGGCGACGCGCCCCTTGGCGGCGCGATGGAGGAGGGTCTGTGATCCACTACTTGCTGCCTGCACTGCTGTTTGTTGTCGGCCTGGCCAGCGTCGGGGGGGCGCTCTTCGGCCGGGTGCGCCGTCGGCGCATCGTTCTGGCGGCCCTGGGGGTGGCTCTCTGGGCGGCAGCGGCGCTCTGGCTGGCCTACCCGCCCGTGGCGCCGACCGCACCCACGCCGACGCCGGCGCGCCCCACCCGGGTGCGCCCCGCCGCCACAGCCCAGGTGCAGCAAGGCCCTTGGGGCGACGTGGTCTTCCATTCCGACCGCAGCGGGGATTTCGAGATCTGGCGCATGAAAGCTGACGGCAGCGCGCCCCGTCAGCTCACCCAGAGCCCTGAACGGGATATTGAGCCGGCATGGTCGCCAGATGGCACACAGATCGTTTTTGCCTCGGCCCGGGACGATGTGGAGGACCTGGAGCTCTACGTCATGAACGCCGATGGGTCGCAGGCGCGTCGCCTGCTGGAAAGCCAGCCGGGCGACGATTGGGGCCCCAGGTGGTCGCCAGATGGCGGGGCTGTGGTGTACCAGTCCAACCGGGACCTGGCCTGGGAGATCTACGTAGTGCAGGCTGATGGCACCGGCCGCACGAACCTGACCCAGCAGGCGCAGGCCAACGACTCGCGCCCGGATTGGTCGCCAGACGGCCAGCGAATCGTCTTCGTCTCCGACCGGGATGGGGACGAGGAGATCTACGTCATGAACGCCGACGGCAGCGACCAGCAGCGGCTGACCAACTCTGTGGGCGACGACACCCTGCCGCGGTGGTCGCCAGACGGGGAGAA
>JAAYZY010000402.1 GCA_012514615.1 Chloroflexota bacterium
GCCCAGACGGAGCAGTACTACCTGCATTCGTTCCTGGAGCAGCAGCCAGACCTCAACTGGCGCAACCCAGAAACCCGCGACGCCTTGCTGGATGTGCTGCGTTTCTGGCTGGACCGCGGGGTGGACGGCTTCCGCCTGGATGTGGTGAACTACTACTTCAAGGATGCCCATTTCCGGGACAACCCCGGGCGGGCGGGGGTCTACGGCTACCTGCGCCAGCGGCACCTCTACGACAAGGACCAGCCGGAGATGCACGACGCCCTGCAGGAGATGCGCCGCCTGCTGGATAGCTACCCAGCGCGCATGGCCGTGGGCGAGGTGGGCAGCGATGACAATGCCGCCGCAGCCGCGGCGTACCTTGGCGCTCAAGGCGACGAGCTGCACCTCACCTTCAACTTCGACTTCAGCCACAGCCGCTGGAGCGCCCCGGCCTTTCAACGGGCTGTGGAGCGCTGGGAACGGTTGGTGCAGCCGCATGGGTGGCCTTCCCACGTGTTGAGCAACCACGATCTGGTGCGCCATGCCAGCCGCTACGCCGCTGGCTCGTGGACCGACGCCCGCGCCCGCGTGGCCGCTGCTCTGCTGCTCACTCTGCGGGGCACACCGTTCATATACTACGGCGAAGAGATCGGCATGCGCCAGGTGGAGATCCCCCGATCTGAGGTGCTGGACCCCCCGGGAAAGCGCTTCTGGCCGTTCTTCAGGGGGCGGGATGGCTGCCGCACGCCCATGCAATGGGACGACTCGCCCAACTCCGGCTTTACCGCGGGCAGGCCTTGGCTGCGGGTGGGGCCAGACTTCCGCACCCGCAACGTGGCTGCGCAGACCAACGACCCCAGCTCGCTGCTCACCTTCTACCGGCGGCTCATCTGGCTGCGCAAGGTTACCCCGGCGCTGGTCTACGGGCAGTATCGCTCCCTCATCCAGCGGCCGGGCGCGGCGCTGGCCTACCTTCGGGAGACCAACAACCAGACCGTGCTGGTGCTGCTGAACTTCAGCGTGCGGCCAGCGATCGTACGGCTGGACGAGCCGCTGCCCACGGACCGCTGGCAGGTGCTCTTGAACACGGCAGGTTGGGCCGATGAGGAGCACTTGGCCGGGCCGATCACCCTGCCGCCCTACGCTGTGTGTATCTTGGCTGCCGCCTGAAGGAGCCGCCCCCCAATGGGAGGAAGGAACACCGCCATGACCCAGACCAGCGATTTCGAGAGCTTCGAGACGCGGGCCGTCCACGCCGGCGAGCGCGGTCCCCGTCCCGACTTCACCCCGGTCTCCACGCCGGTGTACCGCTCGGTGAGCTACATCTACGATGAGATGGAAGACCTGGACAGCATCTTCGCCGGCGCCGGCCGGGGCTACGTCTACGGCCGCTACGGCAACCCCACGGTGCGGGCCTTCGAGCAGGCCGTGGCCGCGCTGGAAGCCATCGACGATGCCGTGGCCTGCTCCACAGGCATGGCCGCCGTCCATCTGGCGCTGCTGACGGCAGGTTGCCGCAGCGGCAGCCACATCGTGGCTGCCCAGGATGTCTACGGGGCCACCTATGCGCTGCTGGCCCGTCTGCTGACCACCCTGGGCATGACTGTGCGCTTCGTGGATATCACCGACCTGGCGGCGGTGCAGGCGGCCTTGAACGAGGCTCGCCCGACGGTCTTGGTTCTGGAGACGATCTCCAACCCGCTGCTCAAGGTGCCCGACGTGCCGCGGCTCACAGAGATGGCCCACGCCGCAGGGGCCAAGGTGGTGCTGGATAACACCTTCGCCTCGCCCTACCTGATTCAGCCGGCCGCGTTCGGTGTGGACGTGGTGCTGCACAGCGCCACCAAGTATCTGGGCGGGCATGGCGATGTGCTGGCCGGCGTGCTGGCCTTGCCTGGAGCGCTGGCTGGGGAGGCCCGGGAGCTGATGAAGCTGCTGGGGCCCAACCTGGAGCCCGACACCGCGTGGCTTGCCCTGCGCGGCCTGAAGACGCTCCCACTGCGCATGGAACGGCACTGCGCCAACGCCTTGACCGTGGCCCAGGGCCTGAAGGGTCATCGGCGCATCCGGCGCGTCATCTATCCTGGTCTGCCGGAACACCCCCAACACAGCCTGGCCAGCCGGCTCTTCCGCCGCGGCTGCTACGGCGGCATGGTGGCGTTTGAGATCGCTGGGGCGGACCAGGCGGCGGTCTTTCGCTTCATGGAGGCGCTGCGGGTGGTGCTGCCGGCCACCAGCCTGGGCGACGTCTACAGCCTGACGCTCTACCCGGCCCACTCGTCGCACCGGGCCCTCACCGACGACGAGCGCTCGGCGGTGGGCATCGGGCCGGGGTTGGTGCGCCTGTCGGTGGGCGTGGAAGACGCCGGCGAGATCCTGGCCGACCTGGAGCAGGCGTTGGCCGCCGCAGCCTAGCGGAGGAAGGGCAGCCAGTGAGAGTTCACTGCTACCGTACGCCGCTGCGCTGGGCGGTGCTGGACCTGGACGGCACGCTGAAGGTCGAGCGCGACCCCTACATGTTCCTTCACCGCCGCCTGGGCACAGCGGCCGAGGCTGAGGTGTTGCTCCAAGATGGCCTGAGTGGGCGCATCCCCTACCGCCAGTGGCTGGAGCAAGACGTGGCCCTCTGGCGCGACCAGCCCCTGAGCCGCCTGCGGGCTCTGCTGCAGGAGGACCCCTACCGACCTGGGGCTGCAGCTCTGGTGCGGGAGCTGCGCCGCCGCAGACTGGAGCTGGCCATCGTCAGCAGCGGGCCCAGCATCCACGCGGAGCTTGTGGCGGAGGAGTTGGGCGTGCCCCGGGTGGTGGCCAACGAGGTGCTGGTGCGCGACGGCCTGGTAACGGGGGAGGTGGGACGCTGCGTGCCGCTGCATGGCAAAGGGCTGGTGGTGCAGGGCCTCTTGGAGGCATGGGGGGCGGATCCGGCGCAGACGCTAGCCCTAGGCGACAGCGAATCCGACATCGCTGTCTTCGGCCTGGTGGGGCTGGCGGTGGCGGTCTGCCCGCAGTCGCCCAAGGTGGTACAGGCGGCGGACCTATCTTGGGATGGGCAGGGCCTGCAGCCACTGCTGCAGGCCCTGCGGGACTTGGATCCGGCGTTGTTCCCCTAGCGCCTAGGCGAAGACGCAGCATTCCCGCGTCTGCAGCACCTGGAGGCCGCGCTGCTCGGCCTCCTGCAGCGCGGTGCGGGCCGGGCTGACAATGCCGTTGACGCCGGCCTGAACGGCCAGCACGTCCAGCGCGGCGCGGTACGGGCCGTGGGGCCGCATGCAGCCCAGGCCCAGCCTCACCCGGGGCAGCAGGCGGCGCGCTTCGGCCAGCAAGGCGGCTACCGCCTCCACGGCCGGCGGGGTGGCGCTGGCATACCTCGTCCCCAAGGTGGGGATCAACACCAAGAAGACCGTCTCCTCGGGCGCCAGCTCAGCCAGCAGCCGCAGAGCCGGCCGTTCGTGACCCAGCTTGCCGCCGCGCAAGCCGATCGTCACATGGGGCACCACACGGAACCGCCGACGGAGCATCTGGTAGGTGCCCACGTAGTCCGCTACCCGCGCTTCCAGCCCGTAGACCTCGCGGATGGTGTCATCGTCGCCCACCATGTCGAACGAGATCACGTCCACGTAGGGAGCGATGCGATCCGCTTCCTCTTCGTTGACGAGCCCCACGTGCCAGTTCAGCTTGCGGCCGGGGCGCAGCTCGCGCACCACCGCCAGGGCTTCCCGGGTCACTGGCACCCGGCCGCTGGGGTCGCAGCCGCCGGAGATGAGGAGGCTGGTGGCCCCCCGCGCCTGCTCCAGCGCGCGCCTCACTGGCACCATGTGGGCCAGGTAGTGCCCCCCGCAGTGGGCGCAGGCCAAGGCGCAGTGCTCTCCAGTGAGGCTGATGTTGGCCGTATCCAGCGGATAGCTGGCCTGCAGGGTGGGGGGGAAGTGGGCCTGGCGAACGGCCCAGGCCTGCGCCAGCTGCTGTTCCAGGTCAGCGGGCGCAACTGGCGGTGCGCCGATGGTGGAGGCGACGGCGTCTGCTTCGTTCAACTGCTCATGCATCTCAAGCGCTGCTCCCTTCTGATCCGCGCTTTCCCAGGTCATTCTGTGGGCCGTGGGCTGTTGGGGTCCGCGCCCTGGCTCGCTGTGGGCCAGCTGAGGCGCGGCCTTGCCGCGTCACAGCGGACGCGGTCCTGTGGCACCGGGCCGCCCAGCGCCGTCTTGGAGTGTTCTCCCACGTGCCGTGGCTGCCGCTGGCCGGGCCTTCCGCCTGCTCCTGTTCATCCAAGGGCCGCCGCCTCAGAGCGCCCATCAAGACCCGTATCTGGGGCGGAACAGGTGCATGGCGAAACCATCATCACAGACGAATCGCAGGCAAGCGTGACCTCCCTTGGGAGATGCCTACAACCGCCGGGCTCGGCCGTCCGGAACAGGTACCGTTGCACGAGACGGCGTTCCGGGAGGCTACCTGATCAGGTCAAACACCGCCAGCACGACTGCTACTGCGATGACCACAGCGCCGGCCACCAGATACCCTGTGGCGCCCGATTGTTCGGTGTTGAGGAGCACAGCGTTCTGCGGCTTCCGAGGATCGTAGAAGACCCGAGGTGCTCCGGATGGCATGGCCTGCTCCATGAGCTGCCGCACCTCTTCTTCTGAAGACTTCATGACAGGCCCGAAGGCCACGCGGTCGGCTTCATATCGCACACCGTCGACCACGTACTGGTACTTGACATCTGGGGAGTAGTAACTGCTGGTGCTCCTGTCCCTCCCCGTGCCGGTTGTCACAACCTTCTTTCTTATTTCGGCCTTGAGCGCTTGTCCTTCTACACTCTGCCAGCCAGCACTCGCCTGTACTCGCCGTCGCTGAAGCAGCCCCATAAGCGCAAGAATGAGCCCCAGCAGCGCCAGCAGAGCGCACACTACCGCCATAGCTCCGGACATTGCGCTTCCCCCTTTCGCCCGGTGGGACGTCTATGAGTCGGATGCACGAAGCATTATATCCCACGGCAGATCTGGGTACAAGTTGCGCCTGCTCCCGTGAGAGGCTTCGTGTGGCATGATTCCATCCCATGACGCGGCGAGGACGCTGCATTTTGGGCGGACCCGGAAGGCGCAGGCCATGGGGCCATAGCCCGCTGTCGGCGCCCAGCAGGCAGGCGATTGAGGCGCTGCCAGGTCGAAACCTGGCCCTGCAAGCCGGCTGCGTCACGGTAGATGGTCTTCTGGCCGGTCGGCAAGCGCGCCAAAACCGTCAGCAAAGGCGGCTTGGGCGGGAGCTGGGCGATGCGTGGCCGCAGACCGACGCCAGTCAACGGCCAGGCCGTCTGCTTCGCGCCGAGCGCGAGGACGGCGAGTTGGGCTTGCAGGCCGTAAGGCAGCAGGGTCCGGCAACGACCACGGCCGAAGGCGTGCCAGCGTTGGGCCTCGGCGAATCTGCGCACTACCTCACGGCGCTTGGCCTGCCCTGTCGGGTAGGTGGACCGGTCCTGGAGCCGTCGCCAGGCTGTGCGATGGGCGTTGCAGGCGGCGGTGCGCTAGTCGCTCTCGAGCCTGGCCCCCTTCTCTTCCCCGCCGGCTTCGGCGGGCTGTTCCGCTGCGTGAACGCCGGGGGACTCATCCCCCGGCGCGGCGTTGGGGTGCTCAGCAACCTGGTCTGCGTGGGCGCGGCCCGACGGCTTCGGAACCTTACCCTTTGGCGAACGCTGCTTGCAGCGCTTCGGCCACGCGGAACGGATCGGAGGCGATGACGCTGGAAGCATACAGCTCCATGGCGCCCATGTCCGCCGTGCGGTTGTTGGGGTCGCCGCGGTCGACCAACCGAACGATGACCGGGAACCCGTTCCAGTCTTCCTGCACCGAGTCCAGTGGACGCATGTACAGGGCCACGTTGAAGCTGAGAACACCCAAGCGTTCTACGAAGGCTTGCAGCGTGCGGTAGACCGCTTCGCTGAGGGCAGCGTTGGGTCGCTCAGCGATGAGCAGTACTTCCTTCTCTTTGACCGGGGTGAGGTAGGCCAGGGCGCGCACGCCGTTGCCCGCCTGCAAGCCCAGGCCTAGGGCCCGATGCGTCTGGTAGAGGTCGTCGAAGTAGTTGACGCCGTAGCCCAGGCGATAGAGCTGGGCGGCGCGTCGCCACGCCTCCACCTTGGCGTAGTGCATGCCCCGCCCCAGGGTCATCTGGGCGTGGCCGTGGATGATGGAGGCGCCGCTCTTCCACAGGCAGTTCCACATGAAGAAGTAGTACTTGGCGGCCTTGTCGTGGTGGTGAGCCTTGCGGGCCCAGGCCAGGCCGGTCTCAAGGTAGTCGGCCACCTGCTCTTGGGTGAACTGCAGGGGGTTGTGGGTGTCGAAGACCACCAGTCCGTGGTGGCCATCGTACTTGGCCACGTTGCTGGCGGTGATGGAGTGGCGGCCTTGGACGCGCCCGAACGCGTCGGCTGGCGTGCCGGTCTGCGGAGTGCAGAATGGATCCCCCTGGGCGTCTTCGATGGTCTTGAGAACGTCGCCGGCGCCCTTGGCTTCCATGGGCCGGTGGGCCCGCAAGCCGTTGAAGAGCGCCCCATCCAGGGTGATCTGGTTGGTGACGTTCACGATGGTCTGGGCTTCCACCGC
>JAAYZY010000041.1 GCA_012514615.1 Chloroflexota bacterium
GAGGAGGTGGGCGCCCCTGGCGAGAGTGTGAGGCGGCGTAGGCCGTTCCCCCCAAGACGCAAGAGGCCAGGGCGAGGCGCACGTGGTCCTGGCCTTCTCTTGTGGGGTGGGGGCCCATGGCCCTGCGCCCCCAAAGGGCCAGCGTGATCAGCCGCCTTTCACGTAGGCATCGAAGAACGCCACTGAGCGCTGCATGGCTCGGGAGAAGTTGACCGAGATGTTGTGGTTGTCGCCTTCGTACGTGAAGAGCTCGGCGGTCTGGCCGGCTGCCTGGAGCTGTTCGTACAGCGTCTCGGAGAAAGCCACCGGCACGCTCTCGTCATCGGTGCCGTGGTGGAGCTGCAGCGGGCCCGACAGGTCGGCCAAGAACGAGTTGGCGGAGATGGACGCCCAGAAGGCTGGGTTCTGCTCCGGCGAGCCGTAGGTGGCCAGAAGCTCGTCCCGCCAGCGCCGGCTCCGGCTGACCACGGCGCCAGGCGCGCCGGTGGGGGTGGGGGGCGGCATCCAGGGTACCCGCCGGGTCCAGCGAGACATCAGGTCGGGGTAGGAGGCGACCACCCCGGCCCAGATCACGCCGGCGCGGATGTCGTGGTCGACCACCATGCTGCGCAGGGTGATGTGCCCGCCCATGGAGTGCCCCCACATGCCGATGCGCTGGGCGTCGGCGTCCGGGTGGCGCTTCACCGACGCCACCGCGTTCAGCACATCGATGGTGTAGGCCGGGCTGCCGTAGCTGCCCACGGCCACGCCTTCGGATCTGCCGTGGCCGCGGTAGTCTGGCCGGAAGACGATGTAGCCGTTGCGGGCGAAGGCGTCCACGTAGGCCACGTAGCGCTCGGTGGGGCGGTACTGGGCCGGGGGGATGTAGCCGTGGTTGAAAACGATCACCGGCCAACCGGACGCCGGACGCTGTCCGGTGGGCACCGTGAGCAGGGCGTAGATCTTCAGCCCCTCGGAGCGGTACGAGGCGATGTAGCGGCTGTAGTTGGCTCCCGGCTCCAGGGTCTGCTCGATGGCCACGTCGCTGCCCGGGTACTCCGCCTGACGCAGGGCGGCGATGGAGAGCGGGTGCAGGGGTGTTGGCGTGGGCGTTGACGTGGGAGACGGCGTGGCTGTGGGCGTAGCCGTCGGCGTCAACGTGGGGATGGCCGTGCTGGTGGGCGATGGTGTGGCGCTGGGCGCTGTGGTGCTGGTGGGCGTCGGCACCGTGGCCGTCTTCGCCGGCAGGGCCGCGGCCGACGCGGCGGTAGGCTGGGCCGCGGCGGGAGCGGCGGCCGGGCTGCAGCGTGCGGCCAATAGGCTGAGCAACAGAATGCCCATAAGCGAACGGTTCATCTCTCTACTGTGCTCCCATGTCGGCAAGGTGTGCAACAGAAACAGAGCAACCTGTGGGCTGCTCTGCCTACAACCAATTATAGCACATGGTACTGCCAAGGTGCAAGGTTCTTGACCAGGTCTCTGTCAGCCTGCTCACAGCCGGCCCCGGGGGCCTGCCTAGGGCCGCGCTCCTGGCTCGCCCTGACTCTGCGGCGCCTCGGCCAGCAGGGCCTGGAGCAGACCTAGGGCGCTGGCCTTGACGCTGGGGCCAGCCTCCGCTTCGGGCCCCACGCAGGAAGGGCAGCCAGCGCTGCAGGGGCAGGCGGCAGCCACGTCTCGGGCCGCCTTGAGCAGGTCGCCGACCCGCTGGAAGACCCGCTGGCTGAAGCCGGCGCCGCCGGGCACGCTGTCGCAAAGGAAGAGGGTGGGCTGACCGCTGGCCGGGGCGCGCAACTGGGCCGACACGTGCAGGTCACGCCGATCGGACATGAGGTAGAGGGGCGCCACGTGGCTGAGCAGGTAGCTCAGGCCGGCCAGGGCGCTGCGCATGCGCTGGGCGGCCTCGGCCTGGCGGTGGCAGTCTCGGCACAGCACCGCCAGGTTGCTCAGGTCGTTGGCCTGGAGGTAGTGGTCGTTCTGGCCTGGCAGGTAGCCGAACTCGCGGAACGGGCGGATGTGGTGTACGTCGTGGGTTCGGTCGGGGCGTTCTGGCGCCCCGCAGTGTTGGCAGAGGCGCCCGGCGCGCTCCAGGGCCCTGCGGCGCTGGGCTTCCCAGTTGGGGCCGTAGTCGCGGATCGGCTCCACGGCCCACAGGCCGGCCTCCCGCAGGCGGGCCACCAGCGGCTCCGGCAGCTCCAGCCAGCAGGCGGTGGTGTCCATCTCCTGCTCCGGCAGCTCCAGCGGGGTCCAGCCCAGGTTCTCGTGGGTGTAGAGCCGCACCTTGCGGTAGCCGGTGACCCGGCTGGTCACCCGCACCAGGCCGTGACAGCGCAGCAGGGCTCCCCAGGGTTCCCTGACCTGCTCTTCCAGCACCCGCGTCTCCAGGGAGCGACCGGCGTCGGTGTAGTAGCCCACCTGGGCCGGCTGGACGTAGGCTCGGCGGCCTTCCCAATCCAGGCGTTGTACCAGGTAGTGCTGACCCTCGTGGATGTAGACGGCCCCGGGGTGGACCAGGATCGGCGCCCCGAAGCGGTCTACCTGCCCCACCACTCGGGGCTGTTCTTCGCCCTCTTCCCCCTCGGCGACGATGACGAAGTTGTCGGGGTCTGCGGTGCGCAGGGAAACGGCCTGGGCCGGGTAGGTCTCTTGCATCCAGTGGTAGAGGTCGGCGGCCCGTCGCAGCGTCCCCACCTCCGCCAGATAGTCCAGCACTTCCCGGGTGTGGGGGAAGCGGCCGAACGTCTCGTCGGCCCGGAACGGCAGCTCAAAGGCGGCGCATTGGATGTGGCTTACGGCCACCGACAGGTTGTCGGGGTTCAGGAGGCCCTCTTCGGGGCTTCGGCCGAAGAAGTAGGCCGGGTGGTTTACCAGATACTGATCCAGGGGCGAGGGGCCCGCCACCAGCACCGCCAGCGAAACCCTTTCCCGGCGGCCGGCGCGGCCGGCCTGCTGCCAGGTGCTGGCGATGGTGCC
>JAAYZY010000403.1 GCA_012514615.1 Chloroflexota bacterium
CATTCACATGGGGCTTCGTTCGCTCAAACTTCGCCTTCCCCATCAGAGAAACCCTCCTTGCTATCGCACCAACGTGATTCGCTTGCCAATGATGCCGTTCTGCCCACACAAGCGCCACTAAGGGCGCACAAAATCACTATTATAGCAGAGAATTGCCCTCTGGCAAATCCACCGCCCCTTGCGGGAGGCCGCCCTACACATGCCACCCGCCCAGCAGCCGGTCGGCTGTCTCTTGCGAGACCTGGTCGTAGTGGTGGAACTCCAACGTGAACGTCCCTCGCCCCTGGGTGGAAGAGCGCAGGTCCGTGGCATACCCGAACATGCGGGCCAGCGGCGAATAGGCCTCGATCACCTGCACGCCATCCGAACGCAGCTCCATCTGCTCGATCTGGGCCCGCCGACCGCTGAGCTGGTTCAAGACCTCGCCGGTAAAGGCATCGGGCACCACCACTTCCACCTTCATCACCGGCTCCAAGAGCACCGGCGCCGCCTGTCGCACCCCTTCCCGCAGGGCCATGGAGCCCGCCGCCTTGAAGGCCAGGTCCGAGGGGCCGGCGTCCTCGTCGAACGCTGCACCCACCAGCCTCGCGCGCACATCCACCACCTGGTACCCGGCCAACACTCCGCTCTCCAGGGCATCCCGCACCCCTGCCTCCACCGCCGCGGCCATGGCTGGCGGCAACTCCTTGGCCGACACCTGGTTCTCGAAGGCGACGCCCTCCCCTTTCGGCGCCGGCGCCAGGGCCAACGTCACTTCCGCGAACTGCGGCTTGCCTGAGGCCGGGCGGGCGAAACGTTCCGTCGCCTGCACGGGCTTGGTAATGGTCTCGCGGTAGGAGACCTGTGGATTGCCCACCTTGGCGCTCACCCGGAACTCTCGCATCATGCGGTCTAGCAGCACTTCCAGGTGCAGCTCACCCATGCCTGAGATGAGGGTCTGGCCGGTGTTCTCATCCACCCGCACGCGGAACGTGGGGTCCTCTTCGGCCAAGCGCTCCAAAGCCTCGTTCATCTTGTCCTGATCAGCCTGAGTGCGCGGCTCGATGGCCACCGAGATCACCGGCTCAGGGAAGGTGATGGACTCCAGCACCACCGGATGGGAACGATCGCAGAGCGTCTCCCCGGTGAAGGTCGACTTCAGGCCCAACGTAGCCCCGATGTCGCCGGTCTCCACCACCTCCAGGTCTTCGCGGTGGTTGGCGTACATGCGCAGGATGCGCCCCACCCGCTCGGTGCGATTGCGGGTCGCGTTCAGCACCGTGCCACCCGTGCGCACCTTGCCCGAGTAGACCCGGAAGTAGGCCAGGCGGCCCACATAGGGATCCGACACCACTTTGAAGACCAGGGCAGCCAGCGGCCCATCTTCTTCGGCAGCCCGAGAGACCACCGCCTCAGTGGACGGGTGCACTCCCTGCACCGGCGGCACGTCCTCCGGCGACGGTAGATAGTCCACCACGGCATCCAACAGCGGCTGCACGCCCTTGTTCCGCAAGGCTGAGCCGCAGAGCACTGGCACCAACTCGCCCCGGATCGTGGCCCGGCGCAGCGCCGCCTTGATCTCGGCTGGCTCCAGAGGCTCCCCTTCCAGGTACTTCTCCAGAAGCGTCTCGTCGGTCTCTGCCACCAGCTCCAGCATCTTCTCCCGCTGCCGATCTGCCTCTTCCTGCAGCTCCTCCGGCACGCCGCTGGAGACGATCACCGTGCCCAGGTTGTCGTCGTAGGTGCGAGCCTGTTCTTCGATCAAGTCCACCAAGCCAGCGAACTTGTCTTCGCTGCCGATAGGGATCTGCACCGGCACCGGCCGAGCCCTGAGCCGCCGTCGGATCATCTCCACGCAGCGCCAGAAGTCCGCCCCTAGGCGATCCATCTTGTTGACGAAGCAGATACGCGGCACCCCGTAGCGATTGGCCTGCACCCACACCGTCTCAGACTGCGGCTCCACGCCAGCCACGGCGTCAAAGACCACCACACCGCCATCCAGCACCCGCAGGGAGCGCTGCACTTCCGCCGTGAAGTCGATATGCCCCGGCGTATCGATAATGTTAATCTGGTGCCCGCGCCAGAAGCAGGTCACCGCTGCAGAGCTGATGGTGATCCCCCGCTCCCGCTCTTGATCCATCCAGTCGGTGACGGTGGTGCCCTCATCAACGTTTCCCAAGCGGTGCGTACGCCCGGCGTAGAACAACACCCGCTCCGTGGTGGTGGTCTTCCCGGCGTCGATATGGGCGATTATTCCAATGTTCCGAAGTCGCGGCAACGGATACTCTCGGGCCATTGGTGTGAACTCCGCCTTCCCCGCCTGGCTTGGTCTTGTGCAGTTTTCGTGGGCGGCCCCGGAGAGCCGCCCGGTCTATCTCAGTTCAGCGAGACCTGTGATTGTTGCATCGTGGGGCAACAACAACGAAAGTCGGACAGGCCTCTCGCGCAGATGCAGTTGTGTCGGTCAAAACAGAGGGTAACGGAATAGAAGAGCTACCAGCGATAGTGCGCAAACGCCCGGTTGGCCTCAGCCATCTTGTGGGTGTCTTCCTTCTTCTTGATCGTGTTGCCCTGGCCTTGCGCAGCGTCCATCAACTCATCGGCCAACCTCTGAGCCATGGCCTTGCCGTGACGGCCGCGCGCAGACTGCAGCAGCCAGCGCATGGCCAAGGTAGCGCGGCGCTCCGGGCGGATCTCCGACGGTACCTGGTAGGTGGCCCCACCCACACGGCGGGGGCGCACTTCCAAGATCGGCGTGGCGTTGCGCATGGCCTCTTCGAACGCCGTCAGAGGCTCGCGGCCCGTCCGCTGCCCGATGATATCCAGCGCGTCGTACATCACGCGCTCGGCTACGCTCTTCTTGCCCTGATACATCAAGCGGTTGATGAACTGCGCCAGCAACTCGCTGTGGTATTTGCTGTCTGGTGTGACAGGTCGTCGCTGTGGACGATAACGCCTTGGCATAGATCACTCCTCACGCCATCTCATTTCCCGTAGGGACGAGCCTACTTGGGCCGCTTGGCCCCGTACTTCGAGCGTCCCTGCTTGCGGTTCGCCACGCCAACGGCGTCGAGCGTGCCGCGCACGACGTGATA
>JAAYZY010000404.1 GCA_012514615.1 Chloroflexota bacterium
CGCTGGCCACACACCTGGAGGCGCTGGCCGACTGCCCAGTGCGCTTCGTCTTGGGTGAACACCCGCTGTCGCTGCTGGAGACCGACATCGTCTTCGTCAGCCCCGGCGTGCCAAGGGAGATCCCGCTACTGCAAGAGGCGCAGCGCCGGGGCATCCCCCTGAGCACCGAGACCCGCCTGGTCTGTCAGCAGGCTGCCGGCATGGTGATCGGCATCACCGGCTCCAGCGGAAAGACCACCACCACAGCCCTGGTGGGCCGCATGCTGGAGGAGGCCGGAGACCGAACCTGGGTCGGTGGGAACATCGGGCGTCCCCTGGTGGGACATCTGGGGGAGATGGCGCTGGGCGACCGCGTGGTGCTGGAGCTTTCTAGCTTTCAACTGGAGTATTTCCCCCCGCTCCAGGGTACCGTGGGCGACGCGGTGGCTCGGGTGGGATCGCCCGAGGGGGTGAGCTTGGCCGTGGCTGCCATCCTGAACATCACGCCTAACCACTTGGACCGACACGCCAGCATGGAGGCGTACATCCAGGCCAAGCAGAACATCTACCGCTACCGGCAGGGGGGCGCGGTGGTCCTTTCGGCCGACGACCCCCACACCCGACGCATGGCACAGGACTTGCAGGAATCCGGCCAGGCGCCGCTCCTGTTCAGCCGGGAGCCGTCCAAGGTGCACCAGGGGACCTGTCTGAACGGAGGGTGGGTGACCCTGCGGGCAACGGACGGGGAGCAGCCGGTCTGCCCAGTAGAGCGGATCGGTCTGCGAGGGGAGCACAACTTGGATAACGTGCTGGCGGCCTGCGCCATCGCCGCCGCCGCAGGGGCCGCGCCGCAGGCCATGGCCCAGGCCATCGCCGCCTTCCCCGGGGTGCCGCACCGCTTGGAGCTGGTGCGGGAGCGGCGTGGGGTGCGCTGGTACAACGACTCCATCGCCACCAGCCCGGAGCGGGCCCTGGCTGCCTTGCGGTCGTTCCATGAGCCGATCGTGCTTCTGGCCGGTGGGCGAGACAAGCACCTGCCCTGGGAAGCGCTGGCCACCCTGGCCTGGCAGCGGGTGCGCCACCTGATTCTCTTCGGGGAGGCCGCGGAGCTCATCGCCGCGGTGATGCGCCAGGTGGTTGAGCAAGAGCCGGCGCTGGCGGCCAGCGGTCTGACGCTTCACCGCTGCCCGGGGCTGGCGGAGGCGGTGCAGCGTGCCAACCAGGTGGCGCGGGCTGGCGACGTAGTACTGCTTTCGCCTGGGGGCACCAGCTTCGATGCCTACGGCAACTTCGAAGAACGGGGCCAGCACTTCCGGACGCTGGTGAACGGGTTGAGCCAAGGATAGCGATGCAGATGGGCAGAGGCAGGCAATGGTTCCAGTTTGATCAGCAGTTGATGCTGGCCGTGGGCGGGCTGTTGGCCATCGGCTTGGTATCGGTGTACAGCGCCACCTACCGCCAGACCAACTTCTTCATCAACCAGATCATCTGGATCGGCATCGGCTTGGTGGGCATGCTGATCATGGCCCGCATCGACTACCACGCCTGGCACCGTCGGTCGGTGCTGCTGCTGGTCGCGGCCCTGTTGGGCCTCGGCGCCACGCTGATCTTGGGGCAGGTGAGCTTCGGGGCCACCCGTTCGCTGCTGGGGCGCAGCGTCCAGCCGTCGGAGTTCTGCAAGCTGGCGGTGGTCATCTACGTGGCCGACTGGCTGCGCTCTCGGGGCAAGCAGATCCGCCAGGTGAGCTACGGGTTGGTGCCGTTTGCCGTGATCCTGGGTGTGGTTGGCGGGCTGATCCTGCAGCAACCCGACATCAGCACCACCATCGTCGTCCTGGTGACCGCCGGCGCCATGTTCTTCATTGCAGGGGCTGAGATGGGGCAGGTCCTGGCGGCGTCGGTCATCGGCGGGGCGACCCTGAGCCTCTTCGCCTGGCAGTCGACGCACGGCCGCGGACGCATCGACCTGTTCCTAGACATCCTGCAGAACCCGCTGTCCATCGGGCCGGACCAGCCCCGCTACGTCCTGGCGGCGCTGCGCAGCGGCCGGCTGTTTGGCACAGGCTTGGGCCAGGGCGAATACAAGATCATCCTGGAGCCAGCCCACACCGACCTGATCCTGGGCGTCATCGGCGAGGAGATGGGACTCCTGGGTACCCTGGCCGTGACCCTGCTGATCGTCTGGTTCGCCTCCCGCGCTTTCCGCATCGCCTTCCGGGCGCCCGACAGCTTGGGCATGCTCATGGCGGCGGGCGTGGGAACGCTGATCACCTTGCAGTCGGTGATTCACATCGGGGTCATCACAGCCTCCATGCCGCCCACGGGGCTGCCCCTGCCCTTCGTGAGCTACGGCGGTTCGAGCATGGTGGTGAGCCTGACCTCAGTAGGGTTGCTGACTAGCGTTTGGCGCGCCTGTGTGGCGAAAGGGACGTTGCATGCGGATGATGGTGGCCGGTGGTGGGACTGGCGGGCACGTCTATCCGGCGCTGGCAGTGATTGAAGAACTGCTGGCGTCGGAAGCCCTGGCCAGCAGCGACATCTGCTACCTGGGCAGCCCGGCGGGGATAGAGCTTGAGCTGGCCGGCAAGGCCGGTCTGCGCGTGGAGACGGTGCAGAGCGGCCAGGTGCGCGGCAAAGCCCCCTGGCAGGCGGCGGCCAGTCTGTGGCGCATGGGGCAAGGCATCACGCAGGCCCGGGCCATCATTCGGGAAGCCCGGCCAGACGTGGCCTTGGTGACCGGCGGGTACGTCGGTGTGCCTGCGGCCCTGGCGGCCCGCTCGCTGTGGGTACCGGTGGTCATCTACCTGCCAGACCTGGAGCCGGGGTTGGCGGTGCGGGCGCTGAGCCGCTTGGTGCAGCGAGTGGCCGTCACCACCGACGAGGTGCGGCGGTTCTTCCCGGCGGCCAAGACGGTGGTCACCGGCTACCCGGTGCGCCGGGCCATTCGCACGGCCCAGCGAGCCGAGGCTCGCCAGCGCTTGTGGCTGAGCGACGGCCGCCCCACCCTGCTGGTCACCGGCGGCAGCCGCGGGGCCCGCAGCATCAACCAGGCGGTCACAGCGGCCGCCGAGGAGGCCCTGGCGAGCTGGCAGGTGGTGCACATCACCGGGCCGCTGGACTACGAGACGGTATTGGCGGCGCGCAGCGCCTTGCCCGCGGAGGCGCAGGCCCGCTACCAAGTGCGGGAATACCTCCACGAGATGGAGTGGGCGCTGGCCGCGGCCGACCTGGTGGTAGCCCGGGCTGGGGCATCGGTGTTGGGAGAGCTGCCGGTGCGAGGGTTGCCGGCCATCCTGGTGCCCTATCCCTACGCTGGGCAGCACCAAGAGGCCAACGCCGCCCACCTAGTGAGCCGAGGCGCGGCCCTGCGGGTGGCCGACGCCCAGCTCGGGGCCGAACTGCCGGGCTTGCTGCGCACCCTGGCCGAAGACCCTGCCCGCCTGCGGGAGATGGGACGCCGAGCCGCCGACCTGGCCCGGCCCGACGCCGCAGCCCAACTGGCCGCGCAGCTGCGCCAACTGGCGCTGGCCACGCCTTGGGGACGATGAGATGGGGATCATCACGATTGACTATGACACGTTGATCCTGGTGTCGGTGCTCATGTTCGCCGCCATCGGGTTCTTCCGCGGCTGGTTGCGCGAAGGCGTGACCACCGTGGTTCTTCTGCTGCTGGTGGCCCTGCTGGTCAAGCCGGACCTGGCAGTGCCCATCATCGGCTACCTGAGCAAGCTGCTGAAGATCATCGTTTCGTTCCTGAGCGGCGGCCTGAGCCTGGACCTGGACGCCATCCTGAAGGCTTACAAGGAAGCGCCAGACATCTTCAACCCAGACAACCCCTATCAGTTCCTGCTGTGGGTGCTGGTCTTGGGCGTCGCCGGCTCGTACCTGGGCGGCCGTCTCATCATGTCGGGGGTGAACGCATTGACGCCCCTGAGCCACCTGTTAGGGGGCCTGCTGGGGGCGTTCAACGGCTTCATCGTCATCTCGCTGGTCAAGGAATACCTGCTCCGATACGTTCAGAGCCCCGGTCAGCCGGCCGCTCAGGTGTCGGCCCTGTCTGCCCAAGGACTCAAAGCCAACGAAGTGGCCATCGCTGTGGGCGGCGCTTCGGCTACCGCCTCTGCTCAAGGGGCCGGCAATGTGAACAGTTACGGGCTCTACGCTGCCATCTTCCTGGGGCTGATCCTGGGAGCGCTCATCTTGGGCAAGGTAGCCAACTGGGATATGGGGAAACGATGATTCCTTCACGCGTGCATCTGGTCGGCATCGGCGGGATCGGGCTTTCGGGGATTGCCCGCATCCTGCTGGCGCGCGGCCATGCCGTGTCTGGCTCCGACATGCAGCCGTCTCTCCTGCTGGCAGCGCTGACGGCGGAGGGGGCGCAGGTACACGTCGGCCACAGAGCCGAGAACCTGGGCTCAGCCGAGATGGTCATCATCTCGTCGGCCATCCCACCTCAGAACCCCGAAGTGCAGGAAGCTCGCCGGCGGGGGCTGCCGGTACTGAAGCGAGGGGAGGTGCTTGGCGACCTCATCGGCCCACGGCGCACGGTAGCCGTGGCCGGCACGCACGGCAAGACCACCACCACCGGCATGATCGCCCAGGTGTTGGAGGCAGCCGGCCTGGCCCCCAGCTTCATCATCGGCGGCATTCCGGCCTCGCTGGGCACCAACGCCCGCCACGGTCACGGCGAGTGGTTCGTCATCGAGGCCGACGAGTACGACCGTATGTTCTTGGGGCTGCGACCAGAGGTGGCCGTGGTCACCCACATGGAATGGGACCACCCGGACTGCTACCCCACCCCGGAGTCGCTGCAACAGGCGTTCGCCCAGTTCGTCCGCAGCGCGCCCAACCTCGTGGCGTGCGCCGACCAGGAGGCGGTGCGTCAGTTGGCCGGCGCCTGGCAAGGCCAGCAGTTCGTGCGCTATGGGCTCTCGGAGACGGCAGATCTGCGGGCGGTGGAGGTGGAGCAGGGCGGCCTGACTCAGCGCTTCAGCGTGCGGTGGCATGGCGAGCCGCTGGGTTGCTTCCATCTGCCCATGCCTGGGCAGCACAACGTCTGCAACGCTCTGGGGGCTCTGGCCGTGGCAGGGCATCTAGGTCTGCCGTGGCGCGTGGCGCGGCAGGCTCTGGCTGAGTTTCGCGGGGTGGCGCGCCGCTTGGAGCAGAAGGGCGCCGCCGCCGGCGTGACCGTGTTGGATGACTACGCCCACCACCCCACCGAGATCAGGGCAGCCCTGAGCGCGCTGCGGGCGGCGTACCCTGGGCAGAGGGTGTGGGCGGTGTTCCAGCCGCACACCTTCAGCCGCACCCAGGCGTTCTTTCAGGAGTTTGCCGACAGCCTGGCCCTGGCAGACCAGGTTGTGGTACTGCCGGTCTACCCGGCTCGAGAGCAAGGCGACCCGCTGGCTGTGGGCCGCCGCCTGGCCCAGCAGGTGCCGGGCGGGGCAACCGTATTCGCTGCTTCCTTGGACGAAGCGGCCCGGTGGGTCGGCCAGCGCTTGGCCCCCGGCGATGTCTTGGTGACCTTGGGGGCCGGCGACGGCTTCCGCGTGGGCGAGATGGTGTTGCAGAGCCTGCGCCAGGCAGCAGAGGCAAGGGAGCCATGAACGACAAGCTGCGCGATCTGGCGGCCACCCTGGCCCAAGCAGGCCTGCCGGCCTTGGTCAACGAGCCTATGGCCCGACACACGTCGTTTCGCATCGGGGGCCCGGCCGACTTGTGGGTCCCAGCGCGCAGGCCGGCAGAGCTCCGGCTGGCAGTGGAAGCAGCCCGGACACAGGGTGTGCCGCTGACGGTGTTGGGCGGCGGCACCAACGTGCTGATCGCCGACCAAGGGGTGCGGGGTCTGGTCATCACCAACCGCAGCGCGGCTGGTGAACCGCAGCCCCACTCGGGAGAGCCTACCCTCTGGGAGGCAGACTGCGGCATGCCCCTGGCCACGCTGGCTCGCTGGGCCATCGCCCACAGCCTGGCTGGCCTAGAATGGGCCGGGGGCATCCCCGGCACTCTGGGCGGGGCAGTCATCGGCAACGCCGGGGCGTTCGGGGGCGAAATGGCCCACCGACTGCGGGAGATCACCGTGCTGGAAGACAGCGGGGAGACCAGAGCGATCCCGGCCCAGGAGCTGGACCTGGGCTACCGCACCAGCGTGCTGAAACGTGCGGCGCGCCGGCCGATCTTGCTGACCGCGCGCCTGACCCTGCAGGCCGGCGTCTGGCAGGAACTGGAGGCGTTGGCCCAGGGCTATGCAGAGCGGCGGCGCGCCACCCAGCCGCCGGGCGCCAGCGCTGGGAGCATCTTCCGCAACCCGCCGCAGGGGCCAGCAGGTCGCTGGATCGACCAGGCCGGCCTGAAGGGTGAACGGATCGGCGACGCAGTGGTCTCACCGCTGCATGGCAACTACATCGTCAACGCTGGCGCCGCCAGCGCCGCCCAAGTGAAAGCGCTCATGGACAAGGTCCAAGAGTCAGTCTGGAAGCGCTTTGGGGTACTCTTGGAGCCGGAGATCGAGCTGCTGGGAGAGTGGAATTGACTGACAAGAAGCTGCGCGTGGGCGTCCTCTTTGGCGGGCGCTCGGGGGAGCACGAAGTGAGCCTCCTGTCCGCCCGAGGCATCATGGGCGCCATGGACCCGGCCAAGTACCAGATCGTCCCCATCGGCATCGCCAAAGATGGCCGGTGGATCGCCCATGGGAACCCCATGCGCTCCTTGGTGCAGGGGCTCGCCGCGGGCGGCTCGGTGGCAGTAGCGCCGCCAGCCGACCCCACGCATCCGGTCCTGCACGTGCTAGAGGGCAGCGGCGCGCCGATCCAGGTGGACGTGGTCTTCCCCGCGCTGCACGGCCCCTTCGGCGAAGACGGGACCATCCAGGGGCTGCTGGAGCTGGCCAACCTGCCCTACGTGGGCAGCGGTGTGGCCGCTTCAGCCACGGCGATGGACAAAATCTTGGCCAAGGCGATCTTCGCCGCCCACGGCCTGCCGGTCACCGGCCACGTGCTGGTCTACCGTGGGCAGTGGCAGAGCGAGCCCCAGCGGGCGGCGGAGCAGGTGGCCAACGAGATCGGCTTCCCCTGCTTTGTCAAGCCGGCCAACCTGGGCTCCAGCGTGGGCATCAGCAAAGTGAAGGAGATGGCTCAGCTGGGCCCGGCGCTGGACGAGGCTGCCCGCTTCGACCGCAAGCTGCTGGTGGAGCAGGGCATCAACGCCCGGGAGATCGAATGCAGCGTGCTGGGCAACGACGTGCTGCAGGCCTCCATCCCCGGCGAGATCGTGCCGTGCCGCGAGTTCTACGACTACCGGGCCAAGTATGTGGAGGCCGGGTCGGAGCTGCTCATCCCCGCCCCGCTGGACCATCGGACCAGCGAGGAGGTGCGCCGCCTGGCCATGGCAGCCTACCGAGCCCTGGACTGCGCCGGCATGGCCCGAGTGGATTTCTTGCTGGATCGTGAGAACGGCCGCCTGTACCTCAACGAGGTGAACACCATTCCGGGCTTCACGCCCATCAGCATGTACCCCAAGTTGTGGGAAGCCAGCGGCCTGGGGTACACAGCGTTGATCGATCGCCTGATTGAGCTGGCCTTGGAGAGGCACGCAGACAAGGCCCACAACCTGACTTCCTACCCCGAAGAGGGGGAGGCCCTGGTCGCATCGTTTGGTGAGGAAGCGTGAAACGGCGCAAGCGAGAGTCCCAGGACCACGAGCCGGAGTGGGCGCCCCGCGACTGGACGTACGAAAGCGCGGTGCAGACGCGGCCGCGCGCCTCGTCCCTGTCTCGCCGCCTGAAAGGCAGCAGCGGCCACGCACGGCCACGGAAGAGAACCATGAACGCGGCGACGGCGCTGCCTCGGCCGCGGCCCACCGTGGTCATCCCCACCGTGGCGCAGATCAGGGCGGCCGGGCCCAATCTGCTGGGCGCGCTGAGCCTGATCGGCTGGGTGTGGTTGCTGGTGCAGGTGTTCGCCTCCGATGCCTACTACCTACCCCAGCCCCACGTGCGGGGCAACGCTATCCTGCCAGTGGAGCGCATCGCCGCCCAGGCAGACCTGCCGCCGGGCTTCCACATCATGTTCGTGAACCCGGCTCAGGTAGAGACCAAGCTGCTGGCGCTGCCGGAGGTCCGCAGCGCGCGGGTCACCTGCCAGCTGCCCGGCAAGATGACCATTCAGATCACCGAGCGCACGCCCATCTTCAACTGGCGCAGCGGTGATCGCATGTTCTGGGTAGATGGCGAAGGGGTCTTCTTGGAGTCCAGCTACTTGCTGCCGCAGTCCCTCACCATCCAAGAAGCCAGCGGCGTCGAGAGAACACCGGGCGAGGCGGTCGACAGCGAGGTCATTGGGGCGTTGCAGCGCCTGGAAGACCTGCTGCCGCGGGTCACACACTACGAGCACGTTGTCGGATCGGGACTGCGATTCACCACGCCAGACGGGGTGCAGGTCACCTTGGGCACGCAGAACCTGGAACGTCAGGTGCAGACCCTCCAGGCGCTCTTGGAGGAGCTCAGGGCCTTGGGCCAGACGGCGAGCGAGATCCATCTTGAGTACAAGTATCCAGTGGTGAAGTAGAGCGGCTCCACGGGAGAACGAGACGGGAGGATACCGTGGAAAGGACCATCGTCGGCATCGATGTGGGGACCACCAAGATCTGTGCCCTGATCGGCGAAGCGACGGAAAGCGGCGCTCTGCGGGTGGTGGGCATGGGCGAGGTGGCCTCGCGCGGGCTGAACAAGGGCGTCGTGGTCAACGTCCAAGAAGCCACCCAGGCGATCGCCGAAGCGCTGAGGCAGGCCGAGCAGTTTTCCGGCTATGCCATCGAACGCGCCTGGGTCGGCGTGGCGGGCCCCCACATCAGTTCCATGAACTGCCGCGGGTTGGTGGCGGTATCCAACGGCCGCAAAGGGATCACCCAAGAGGATATCGATCGGGCGGTGCGGGCTGCCAAGGCCATGGCGCCCATCCCCCACACCCAAGACATCATCCATGCCGTGCCCCGCTCGTTCATCGTGGACGGGCAGGACGGCATCCGCGACCCGCGAGGGATGCAGGGCTTCCGGCTGGAAGTGGAAGCGCACATCGTCACTGGCGCCTCCACCTCCATCAACAACCTGCTGCGCTGTGTGCAAGGGGCCGAAGTGGGCGTAGACGGCCTGGTGCTCCAGGCCTTGGCCTCCGGCGAGGCCGTGCTCACCTCTCACGAACGCGATTCTGGGGTCGTCTTGGCCGACATCGGCGGGGGCACCACCGACATCGGCGTGTTCATCAACGGCAGCATCTGCCACACCACGGTGCTGCCGGTGGCCGGCAACCACCTGACCAACGACCTGGCGGTGGGGCTGTGCGCCCCCTTCGCCACCGCCGAGGAAGTGAAGCGGCGCTTTGGGCACGTATCGCGGGCCGAGATCCCCGAAGACGAGACCATCGAAGTGGCGGTCTTCGGCGAGTCCAAACGGCAGCCCATCGCCCGCACCCTGGTGGCAGAGATCCTGGAGGCGCGGGCTGAAGAGATCCTCTCGCTGATCATGCGAGAGATCAAGCGTTCTGGCTACGACGGGCTGCTGCCGGCCGGGCTTGTGCTCTGCGGAGGCACCGCGAACCTGGGCGGCCTGCGGGAGCTGGGGCGCAGCGTCTTGGGCCTGCCCACCCGGGTGGGCAAACCCCGTGGAATCGAAGGGCTGGTGGAGAAGATCTCCGACCCAGCCTACGCCACCAGCGTGGGACTGCTGCAGTGGGCCCTGAACGCGGCCAAGGAGGCTCCGCCGCCCAAACAGCAGCGTTCCGACGGCTTCATGGGCAAGATCGTCAAGTGGCTCGGCACCTTCCTGCCCGAGTGAGCTAAGGCAGGGCTCCTTGGCAAGGGGAGGCGGCCTAGCGGCAGGCGCTAAGCAAGGAGGTCGGGGAGTGCACAGAGGTTCTTTCTTCGACGAGGACTGGCAAGAGAAGCCCGCTACGGAGATGCAGGCAGAAACGGACGAAAGGAGTCGGGAGATGCAGCAAGAGATGCAGGACATTGGGAACTTCGCTCAGATCAAGGTGATCGGTGTGGGCGGAGGCGGCAGTAACGCCGTCAACCGCATGATCGCTGAAGGGATCAAGGGCGTGGAGTTCATCGCCATCAACACAGACGCTCAGGCGCTCATGCTCTCCAACGCGCCGGCGCGCATCCGCATCGGCGACAAGCTGCTCAAGGGGCTGGGCGCCGGCGGCGACCCCAACGTGGGCACGAAGGCAGCTGAGGAGTCGCGAGAAGACCTCTCGGAGATGGTGGCC
>JAAYZY010000405.1 GCA_012514615.1 Chloroflexota bacterium
ACCCTGAACCGGATGCACGAGGTGATCCCCGGCGCCCGCGTCGAGGGGCAGATCCTCCTGGATGGTCAAGACATCTACCGCCTCGATCAGGACCTCTCCCACCTTCGCCGACGGGTGGGCATGGTCTTCCAGCGGCCCAACCCGTTCCCCCAGTCGGTCTACGACAACGTCGCCTTCGGCCCCCGGGTGCTGGGCCTGCATCAGCGCCACCTGGATGAGCTGGTGGAAGAAAGCCTGCACCGGGCCGCCCTGTGGGACGAAGTCAAAGACAACCTGCGCAAGTCGGCTTTGGCCCTCAACGCCGGCCAGCAGCAGCGGCTGTGAATCGCCCGGGTCTTGGCCGTGGAGCCGGAGGTCATCCTCATGGATGAACCCTGCTCGGCGCTGGACCCGGTGGCCACCCTGAAGATCGAAGACCTGATGCGCCAACTGGAGCAGCACTACAGCATCGTCATCGTGACTCACAACATGCAGCAGGCTGCGCGCGCCTCCGACTGGACCGGCTTCTTCTGGCTGGGGCGCCTGGTGGAATACGGCCCCACAGACCGCATCTTCACGCACCCCCAGGAGAAGCTCACCGAGGACTACATCACCGGCCGCGCCGGCTAGGGGCCAAACGAGGATATTCAGACAAACAGCGAGCGCCAGGAACCGCCCATTTCCTGGCGCTCTTACAAAAGGAGGAGAAGCAGAGAATCCCTACTGCACTCGATGGTCGGCATGGCCCCGATTGCTACCCGTCTGAGCTCGCACTCACAGCATCATTGGTGCAAGTAGACGTGCTCAGAACCATGCCATTTGGTGCCTTCAGTATACCCCCATCTGTCCCTCTGTACACGACGCCCAACCTACGCTTCCCCTACGATCCCTGACCGGCCAGGGCCGCCGCCTTGCCCCTTGGCTCCCATCAGACCGGCGAACCGAGGGCGCAAACTAGTGTTCGGACATGACTTCGGACACACAAATAAGACGCGATGGCCCTGGGCCGCTGCCCGGCCCGACTTGGCCCTGGCGGTCGGTTGTGGCAGGGGGCGACATGGCCTGGGGCTGTGCATAGGCGGCCCACCCAACCCAAGGGCAAGGCGCGGGCGCGGTTGCGCCAGGGGGACCCGCTAGCTGCGTATGGACGGGGCCTCGCCCTCCTGGGGCTGGGCGCCGCAGGTCTGCAGCAGGCGCATCACCTCTTCGTCGGGGACCGGCGGGAAGCGGCGATAGAACGAACCCACCGCCCAGAAGACCTCCGGCACCAGGGGGCACACCACCTCGTCTGCCCCCGGCGCAAGCTGCTCTAGGGCCTGACGCGCCGCCACTGGCACAGCCAAGATGAGACGGGCGGGCCGACGCCCTCGCAGCGCTTCCAGGGTGGCGCCCATGGTGGCGCCAGTGGCGATGCCATCATCCACAAGAACGACCGTCTTGCCGGCCAGGGGCAGCGGGGGGCGACCGCCGCGGTAGAGGGCCAGGCGGCGCTGCACCTCGGCTTGCTGATGCAACGTCTCAGCCTCCAGGTAAGCCTCGGGGACGCGCATCTCCCGGATCGTCTGCAGGTGCAGCACCCGCGCCGCTCCCTCCCCCACAGCGCCGATGGCAAACTCAGCGTCGGCCGGCGCGCCGATCTTGCGGACGATGGTGACATCCAACAGGGCGCGCAGGGCGCGGGCCACTTCGGCGGCCACCACCACCCCGCCGCGGGCCACCCCCAGCACCACCAAGTCGTCGCGGCCCTGCAAGTGGCTCAACGCTTGGGCCAGCCGCTGCCCTGCCTCCACCCGGTCTGCATACGCATTGCTCATAGGGGACTGCTCTCCTCACGCTGCCCAGCGCAGCGCCTGCTCCACCGCCTCTTGGGGCGTGGCTGCCTCGATGATGGCCGGCACGGCCTGCCCGCCCTTGCTCAACTGCCAAGTGCCCAGGCCCACCACCGGCCGTCCCACCTTCAGGGCCAGGGCGATCTACGACAGGGTGCCATACTCGCCGCCCACGGCGATGACAGCCTGCGCCGTGCGCACGATGATGCTATTGCGCGCCTCCCCCAGGCCCGTGACGATGGGCACGTCCACGTAGGGGTTGGCCTCGCTGGCCTCCCCGCCAGGCAGGATGCCCACGGTCAGGCCGCCGGCAGCCTTGGTCCCGCGGCAGGCCGCGGCCATCACCTCGCCCCGGCCGCCGCAAACCACCACCGCGCCGGCCTCGGCCAGCAGCCGCCCCACCTCCTCGGCCAGGCAGTCGGTCTGGGGGTCCGACGCCCCGGCCCCGATCACCCCGATGCGCATGGGCCTACCCGCCCAGCGGCAGGTGCGCCAGAGGGGTGTAGACCGCGCCGCTGGGCCGCAGGTCGCTGCGGATCAGGCTGACCTGGGCAGCCGCCATCTGCCCCAGGGTCGGCTGGGGCGCCCCCTCCAACCAGACAGCCACCGCCCGCAGGTCCGCCGCAGGCGCGTCCCGGGCCACCCGGGCCAAGGTCAGGTGTGGGTGGAACGCCTTGTCCGGCGCGAAGCCCAGGGGCTGCAGCTCCTCTACCACAGCGCTCTGTAGGCGGGCCAGGCGGCCGCTGGGCTCGGCCACGCCCACCCACAGCACCCGCAGCCGTTGGGGGTTGGG
>JAAYZY010000406.1 GCA_012514615.1 Chloroflexota bacterium
AGCGACGGCTGACCAGATTACCCCAACGGATGCCGTTTGGGGCTGCCGGGCGTTTCAGCAGAGGGCAGGAGGGCCTGCCCCATCGAATTCGGAAACCCAATGCGGCGTTCCGCCGTTCCTCCCCACTGTCCCAGTGAGGAGGATTCTTTTTGTCAGGGGGTAGACGTCCATGTTCTTCGAGAAGCTGATGTACGCCATGGCCAAGAACCGCAGCCTGCTGTGCGTGGGCCTGGACCCGCGCCCGGAGACCTTTCCACCGGAGATCCAGCGTGAAGGCGACCCGATCTTCGTCTTCAACCGCCAGATCATCGACGCCACGCAAGACCTGGTGTGCGCCTACAAGCTGAACTATGCCTTCTACGAGGCCCAAGGGATGGGCGGTCTCGGCGCGCTGCACCGCACCATGGACTACATCCCCTCGCACCTGCCCATGATCCTGGACTTCAAGAGCGGCGACATCGGCTCCACGGCCAAAGCCTACGCCCGCGCGGCCTTCGAGGTCTGGGGCGCTGACGCGGTGACCATCAACCCCTACGTGGGCTGGAACGCCCTGGAGCCGTTCTGCACCCACAAGGGCCGAGGCGTCTTTGTCCTCTGCCACACCTCCAACCGCAGCGCCGGCGAGCTCCAAGAAGTCTGGAGCGGCGGCAAGCCTCTCTACCACCGGGTGGCCCAGTTGGCCCAGAACCGTTGGAACGTCTACGGCAACGTCGGCCTGGTGGTGGGCGCCACCTACCCCAAGGCGGTGGCACAGGCCCGCGCCCTGGCGCCGGACCTGTGGTTCCTGCTGCCGGGTGTGGGCGCCCAAGGGGGCGACTTGGAGGCGGCGTTCTCAGCCGGCCTGCGCCAGGACGGCGCCGGTGTTCTGCTCACCGTCTCCCGGGGCGTCAGCCAGGCGGTGGATCCCCGAGAGGCCGCCCTGAAGCTGCGCGACCGCCTGAACGTCTGCCGCGAACAAGCCCTCAGCCAACGGCCAGCCTCAGAAGTGAGCCGCCGCGATCCCGGCCTGATCGTCCGCTTGGCCGAGGCCGGCTGCATCCGCTTCGGCGACTTCCTGCTCCACTCTGGCAAGCGTTCGCCCTTCTACATCGACCTGCGCCTGTTGGCCTCCTACCCCTTCTTGCTGGATGAGGTGGCCACCCTGTACGCCAACCTGCTGGAGGGCCTGACCTTCGACCGCGTGGCCGCCGTGCCCTACGCCGCCCTGCCCATCGGTACGGCGGTGGCCCTGCGCACCGGCATGCCCCTCATCTACCCCCGGCGGGAAGCCAAGGGCTACGGCACCGCTCGCACCATCGAAGGGGCCTTCAACCGCGGCGACCGCGCCGTCCTGCTGGACGACTTGGTGACCACCGGCGCCAGCAAGCTGGAAGCGGTGGACGTCCTGCGCGAGGCCGGCCTGCAGGTGAGCGACATCGTGGTCCTGCTGGACCGCAGCAAGGGGGCCAAGGCTGAGCTGGCGCAGGCCGGCTACCAACTGCACGCCGCCTACACCATGAACGAGGCGCTGCAGGCCCTCTCCGACAGCGGCAAGATCAGCGCCGAGGAGCACGGGCAAGTCTTGCGCTGGCTGGAGGCTGAATGACGCCCGACCTGACCGTTGACCTGTGCGGGGTGCGCTTGCGCAACCCATTGGTGCTGGCCTCCGGCGTGCTGGGCACCGACTCTACCCTGCTGCACCGCGTGGCGCGCACCGGCCTGGGGGCAGTAACCGCCAAGTCGTGCAGCCTGGAGCCTCGGGCTGGCCACCCCAACCCCACCGTGCTGGATTGGGGCCCAGGGATTATCAACGCCGTGGGGTTGGCCAACCCGGGGGTGGAGCGGCAGCTCGACATTCTGCAGCGCAGCCGCGAGCTGCTGGCCCCCTACGGCGTAGCCATCTTCGCCAGCATCGTAGGCAACACAGTGGATGACTTCGCCCGGGTGGCCGAGCGGGTCAGCCAGGCGCAGCCGGACCTCATCGAAGTGAACATCTCCTGCCCCAACGTCATCTCGGAGTTCGGTGAGCTCTTCTCCACCCGGCCTGAATCGGCTGCGGCGGTCACCCGGGCGGTGAAAGGGGCCACCGCCATCCCCGTCAGCGTCAAGATCTCGCCCAACGTGTCGGATATCGTCTCCGTGGCCCGGGCCGTGGCCGAGGCCGGGGCCAACGCCATCACCGCCATCAACACTGTGGGGCCAGGCATGGTCATCGATGTGGAAAGCGGCCGGCCGGTGCTCAGCAACAACGAGGGCGGCCTGTCCGGACCGGCCATCCGGCCCATCGCCATCCGCTGCGTCTACCAGATCGCCCGGGCGGTGCAGATCCCCATCATCGGCACCGGCGGGGTCACCCGCGGCCGCGACGTGGTGGAGATGCTCATGGCTGGGGCCACCGCCGTCGGTGTGGGCTCGGCCGTCTACTGGGGCGGACCGGAGGTCTTCAGCGACCTGACCGGCGAGCTCAACGACTTCATGGCGGCCCACGGCTACGACAGCCTAGAGAGCATCCGAGGAGTGGCCACTCGATGATTCGCAAGTCGGAGTTGGAGGGACGGTTCCCCCAGATGTGCCGCATCATGGAGATGCACCCGGAGACCTCCCGGGTGACCATCTTCGTCCTGGATGCCCGCATGGACGCCGAGCCGGGGCAGTTCGTCATGGCCTGGCTGCCGGACCTGGACGAGAAGCCGTTCAGCCTGGTGAACAACAACCCGGTGACGCTGGCCGTGGCCCGCGTGGGCGAGTTCACCGAGGCGCTGCACCGTCTGAGCCCGGGCGACCGCCTCTGGGCCTTGGGCCCCCTGGGGCGCGGCTTCACCGTGCCGGCGGGGCGGCTGCTGCTGGTCGCCGGCGGGTACGGGGCGGCGCCGCTGCTCTTCCTGGCTCGGCGAGCCCGGGAGGCCGGCCAGGAAGTCTGGGTGGCCCTAGGGGCGGCGCAGGCCGGGGACCTGCTGCTGACCCGCCACTTCGAGGCCCTGGGCTGCCGGGTGGCTGTGGCCACAGAAGACGGCAGCAGCGGGCGACAGGGGCTGGTGACCGGGGTGGCCGAGACCCTGCTGGAGGAAGGCGGCGTCACCGCCCTGGCCGCCTGCGGCCCGGCGGCGCTGTTGGACGCCGTCGCGGAGATGGGCCGCCGCTGGGACCTGCCCACGGAAGTGAGCCGCGAAGCCTACATGCGCTGCGGCATCGGCGTCTGCGGCTCCTGCGCCCACGAAGGGCGTCTGGTGTGCAAAGACGGCCCGGTCTTCACCGTTCACCCCACGCCCAACGAGGTTTCGCCGCGACAGACTCGCCAACTGCCCGACCTGCAGGTCACCCAGATGACCCCGCCGCCCAAAGAGTGACCACAAGCGGCGGGGGAGCGTTTCACGTGAAACGCTCCCCCGCGCCGCCTCCCTACCCCGCTCGGCTGTTTCACGTGAAACGCCCATTTCGCCCGCCGCCAGGCCACGGGGATCAGCGGGAGCGGGATGCTGCGGGCCACCTCTTCCCCGCAAGGTGGCAGAGATCGCCGCCCAGGGCGCCGCTGCTTTCGGCAGGTGACTTGGCGCCGGGGGCAGGCCAGAGCCGCACAGAGAACCCTCCAAAGACCGGCCGGCAGCCCCAGCCTGCAGATTCGCGCCTCCCGGTCACCAAAACGCCCCAAAGTATTGATTATTTCGCGATTCTGCCGTATAATAACGTTAGGAATCCGTGCTCCGGAGGTGCCCCCTGTCTTCGCACAGCGAACCCACCGCACCTGTCCCTCCCGACGCATCAGTCGCGCTGCCCCCTGTCTGCTCGTACGAAGGAAGCGACTACCGCACGGCGTTCTGGGGCCAAGGCCGAGACTACGAAGACCTGGCCGAGCGCCGGGCGCTGCAGGCCCTCCTGCCTGCCCGCGGCCAGCGTCTGGTGGATATCGGCGCCGGCTTCGGTCGCCTTTCCGTCTTCTACGATCGTTTCGAGCAGGTCATCTTGGTGGACTACGCCCGCTCTCTGTTGGAAGAAGCACGCCAGCGGCTGGGCGATCGGCCCAACCTGCACTACGTGGTGGCCAACGTCTACTCCCTGCCCCTGGTGGATGGCGCGGTGGATGCCCTGCTCATGGTGCGGGTGCTGCACCACATGAAAGACGCGCCGGCCGCCCTGGGCGAGGTGAGCCGCGTCCTGGCCGGCGGCGGGGCGGCGGTGCTGGAATACGCCAACAAACGCAACCTCAAGGCCATGGCCCGCCGCAGCCTGCGCCGCGGCCCGGCCAACCCGTTCTCCCCCGAGCCTTGGGAGTTCGTTCCCTTGAACTTCAACTTCCACCCGCGCTGGATGGACGCGCGGCTGCAGGAGGCCGGCCTCTTGGTGGAGGGGAGCCGCGCCGTCTCTTACCTCCGCAGCGGCGCCCTGAAGCGCTCCCTGCCGCCCAGGCTGCTGGCCGCCGTAGACGGCTGGCTGCAGCCCACGGCCCGCTGGGGCGCCTATTCCCCCAGCGTCTTCCTGCGGGCCAGGCGTCTGCGGGGCGCGTCCTTGGCCCAAGGTCCCCTCTTCCGCTGCCCCGCCTGCGGCCACGCCCCGCTGGAAGAAACGCCGGAGGCCCACGCCTGCCCTGCGTGCGGCCGCCGCTGGCCGGTGGAGAACGGGATCTACATCTTCCGCGAAGAGAGCCAGGAGGACCTCAGTGAGCGCCCTGTCGCGACGGCTCGCGATATACCGCCACAAGAAACCGACCGCGCGGTTAATCTGTGATTAATGTCCGAGGCCTACACTAGGAGGCGTTGCACCTGACTTTGTGGCCAGGGGGCCATGGAAGGCGAGCCCCCCTGAGCCAGGCATGTAAGGAGGTGACCCCTAGATGATCGAGGTGCAAGGGCTTTCCAAGACCTACGGGGATGTGCCGGCCCTGCGCGACGTCTCGTTCCGCATCGAGCGGGGCGAGGTGGTGGGCTTCTTGGGCCCCAACGGCGCGGGCAAGACCACCACCATGCGCATCCTCAGCGGCTACCTGCCCCCCTCTGGCGGGACGGCCAGCATCGCCGGGTTCGACGTCCAGCGGGACTCGCTGGAGGTGCGCCGGCGCATCGGCTACCTGCCAGAGACGGTGCCCCTCTACCCTGAGATGTCGGTGCAGAGCTACCTGGAGTTCATGGCCACCCTGCGCCGTGTGGCCAAGCCCCGGCCGGCGGCCCAGACCGCAATGGAGCGCCTGCGCATCGCCGACCGGGCCGGTCAGGAGATCGGCAAGCTCTCCAAAGGTTACCGCCAGCGGGTCGGCCTGGACCAGGCCCTCATCCACGACCCCGAGGTGCTCATCCTGGACGAGCCCACCATCGGCCTGGACCCCAAGCAGATCATCGAGGTGCGGGAGCTGATCCGGGAGCTCGGCGCTGATCACACCGTCATTCTCAGCACCCACATCCTGCCGGAAGTGGAGCAGACCTGCCAGCGCGTGCTCATCATCAACGATGGGCAGTTGGTGGCCGAGGACACGCCGGCCCGCCTCACCACTCGCCTGAAAGGGGCTGAGCGCATCCACATTCAGGTGGCCGAAGACCACGCCGGCGGCGTCGCCCTGGAAGGGCTGGCCGAGGCGCTGGGCCAGGTGCCCGGGGTGGCCGCTGTGGAAGCGCTGGGTTCCGGCGTGTTCGAGGTGGAGAGCGCCTTGGAGCAGGACCTGCGCCCGCGTCTGGCTCGGCGCATCGTTGAGGGCGGCTGGGCGCTGCTGGAGATACGCCCGGTGGGCATGAGCCTGGAAGAGATCTTCTTGAAGCT
>JAAYZY010000407.1 GCA_012514615.1 Chloroflexota bacterium
AGGGCACGGGCCAGGCAGAGCCGCTGCTGCTGCCCGCCGGAGAGGGCGAAGGCCGACGAATCCAGCCGGTCTTTGACCTCATCCCACAGGGCGGCGGCCTGCAGCCCTCGCTCGGTGGCCTCTTCCAGGCGGCCCTGATCGCGTACCCCGGCCAGCTTCAGGCCGTAGCGCATGTTCTCGCGGATGGTGCCGGGCAAGGGGATGGGCAAGGCGAAGACGATGCCGATCCGCCGCCGCAGGGCCACCACGTCTACGTCGGGGGCGTAGATGCTGTGGCCGTCCAGCAGCACCTCGCCCTGCATGGCGGTGCCTTCCACCAGGTCGTTCAGGCGGTTCAGCGTGCGCAACAGCACCGACTTGCCGGCCTGGGAAGGGCCGAAGACGACCGTTACCTGATTGGGCGGGATCTCCAGATTGATCTCGCGCAAGGCCACCTTCGGGCCGAAGGCGAACGTCAGCTTGCGGATGGAGAACTTGGCCCGGTGATTCGTTGGCTCTGTCATGGGGTCACCACTGCCGTTTGCGCCGCGCTCGGCTTCGGATGACCGTGGCGGCGACGTTCATGGAGAGGACCAGCGCCAGAAGCACCAAAGCGGTGCCGTACTGGGTGGCCAGGGGCATTTCGGGCACCTGCGTGGCGATGACGTACAGGTGGTAGGGCAGAGCCATGGCCTGGTCCATGGGCGAGGCCGGCAGTTGCGGCAGGTAGAAGGCGGCCACCGTGAAGAGGATCGGGGCCGTCTCGCCGGCGGCCCGCTCCAAGCCCAGGATGACGCCGGTGAGGATGCCCGGCAGGGCCTGGGGCAGCACCTGGTGGCGCACCGTTTGCCAGCGCGTCCCTCCCAGGGAGACGCTGACCACCCGAAACGACTGCGGCACGGTGAGCAGCGCCTCCTCGGCGGTGCTGATAACCACCGGGAGGGTCATGAGGCCCAGCGTCAGCGAGCCGGCGGTGATGGACGTGCCCATCTGCATGAACAGGACGAAGAGACCCAGCCCGAACAGCCCGTAGACCACCGAAGGGATGCCAGCCAAGTTGACCAGAGCCAACCGCACCATGCGGGTGAGCCACGAATCGCGGGAATACTCAGCCAGGTAGATGGCCGCGCCGATGGAGAGGGGGATGGAGGCGATGGCAGTGCCGAACGTGAGAAGCACCGTGCCGACCACCGCCGGGAAGATGCCGCCCTCTTTCATCCCGTTGCGGGGCATGGCGGTGAGGAACTCCCAGCTGATGGCGCCCGCGCCTTGGTAGATGATGTAGCCGATGACGAAGAGGATCGGAATCACCACCACCAGCGCGCAAAGCGTCAGCGCCGCGAACCCGATGCGTTGCACCGTCTGCCGAGACATAGGCCTACCCGATCAGTTGGCCGCGCCCGCCGCCACGCTCTTGTCGGAGCATGACGATGGAAGCGGCGATGTTCACCAGCAAGGTGATGAGGAAGAGCACCAAGCCGATGGCGAACAAGACGTGGTAATGGGTGCTGCCCTGGGCCACCTCGCCCATTTCTGCGGCGATGGTAGCGGTCATGGTGCGGGCAGGCTTGAAGAACAACCCAAGCCCCGAGGGCATGAGCGGGGCGTTGCCGGTCACCATCATCACCGCCATGGTCTCGCCGATGGCCCGGCCGATGCCCAGCATGATGGCCATGAGCACGCCGGAGCGGGCGCTGGGGATGACCACCCGCCAGATGGTCTGCCAATGGGTCGCGCCCAGGGCCAGCGCCCCGTCGCGGTAGCTCTTGGGCACCGCATCGATGGCATCTTCTGAGATGCTGATGATGGTGGGCAGGGCCATGTAAGCCAGCATCAGGGAGCCGGTGAAGACCGTGAGGCCAGTGGGCGCTCCCAGCCAGTCTTGCACCAGCGGAGCCACGATCACCCAGCCCAGGAAGCCCAGCACCACCGAGGGGATGCCGGCCAGCACCTCGATGAGCGGCTTGAGCACCTCTCGCACCCAGTTGGGGGCGATCTCCCGGATGAAGACGGCGGTGGCCAAGCCCAGCGGCACTGCCAGCACCACTGCGCCCACCGTGGCCCAGATGGAGCCCAGCAGCAAGGGCAAGATGCCGTAGAGGTCTTCGATGGGGTACCAGCGCGTCCCGAAGAGGTTGCCTAAGGGCACCTCGAACAGGGCCGGCGCGCCCTCACGGAACAGGAAGATGAGGATGAGCAGAACGAAGAAGATAGCTGAGACCCCGGTGAGCCGAATGAGGGTCTCCACCAAGAACTCGCGCGATCGAAAGGCAGGGAAGGAGCGTTTCATGATCCTCTCGTCTGGGC
>JAAYZY010000408.1 GCA_012514615.1 Chloroflexota bacterium
CCCTGTTCCGCCGGCCCCGGCTTCTGCCCAAGGCCATCACCTACGCCATCTACGGCTTCCACTTCCGCCGCGTGACCGAGGCGTTCCGCCGCTGAAGGGCTGAACACCCGCCTCCCGCTTTTGACAAAGCCCTCCCTAGGCGCTATAATCGGCCCCGGCGTCAAGGCAACGGCTGCCTTGCGCCCTGCTGGCTTGACGGAGTGTCGAGACCAACAAGCCTATTGAGGAGGCATACAACGGTGTATCAAATCATCAAGAGGGAGGAGCTCGCTCCCGTAACCAGACTGTTCGAGGTCCACGCGCCGCGGGTAGCGGCCAAGGCCAAAGCCGGACAGTTTGTCATTGTACGCACCGACGAACGAGGCGAGAGGGTGCCCCTGACCATCGCCGACTTCGACCGCGCCAAGGGTACTGTGACCATCATCTTCCAGATCGTGGGCAAGACCACCGAAGCGATGGACTGCAAGCAGGTTGGCGACGCCCTGGCCAGCTTCGCTGGCCCCTTGGGGCTTCCGTCGGAGGTGGAGCCTTACGGCGCCGTGGTGGTAGTGGGCGGCGGCGTGGGCATCGCCCCCATCTACCCCATCGCCCGTGCCCTGCGGGAAGCCAACAACTACGTCATCTCCATCATCGGGGCCCGCAACCGCGACCTGCTCTTCTGGGAAGAGAAGATGCGCGCCGTGAGCGACGATCTCATCGTCTGCACCGACGACGGCTCCCATGCCCGCAAGGCCCTGGTCACCGAGCCGCTGAAGGAGCTGTTGGAGGCACGTCGAGGGGAGATCAAGCGCGTCTGGGCGGTGGGGCCGGCCATCATGATGAAGTTCTGCAGCCTCACCACCAAGCCGTTTGAAGTCCCCACCATCGTCAGCCTCAACTCCATCATGGTGGATGGCACTGGCATGTGCGGGGCCTGCCGCGTGGAAGTGGGGGGCAAGACCCGCTTCGTCTGCGTGGATGGGCCGGAGTTCGACGGGCACGAGGTAGACTGGAACCTCCTCCTCAGCCGCCAACGCACCTACTTGGATGAGGAGAAGCGGGCTGTGGAGCACTACCATGAGCACCGCTGCCGCTGTGGAGACGCCGAGCAGGCCGAGGGGGAAGGACGATGACTACGCCTGAAGCGCCCAAGAAGCGCATCCAGATCCCGCGGCAGGAGATGCCGGCGCAGGACCCCCAGGAACGCCGCCGCAACTACCGCGAAGTGGCCCTGGGCCTCTCAGCGGAGCAGGCGATGCTGGAGGCGGAGCGCTGCCTGCAGTGTCGGAAGCCGCTTTGCGTCTCCGGCTGCCCGGTGAGCGTGCGCATCCCCGAGTTCATCCTGGCCCTGCGCGAGGGCCGCATGTGGGACTCGGTGGAGATGCTCAAGGACAAGAACAACCTGCCGGCCATCTGCGGGCGCGTCTGCCCGCAAGAGACCCAATGTGAGTCGCTCTGTGTGGTGGGCCGCAAGGGCGAACCGGTGGCCATTGGCCGGCTGGAACGCTACGTGGCCGACTGGGAGCTTGGTCAGGGCGTGCGCCCACCGAAACGGCCCACCCCCAGCGGCAAGCGCGTGGCGGTGGTCGGTTCAGGGCCGTCAGGGCTCACCTGCGCCGCCGACCTGGCTCGCCAGGGGCACGAGGTGGTCATTTTCGAATCGCTGCATGCCTCCGGCGGGGTGCTCACCTACGGCATCCCCGAGTTCCGCTTGCCCAAAGCGGTGGTTGGGGCAGAGGTCAACTATGTGCTCTCCCTGGGGGTGCAGATGGAGCACAACGTGGTGGTGGGCAAGACCATCACCATGGACGAGCTGCTGCAGGACGAGGGCTACGACGCCATCTTCTTGGGCACGGGCGCCGGCCTGCCCATGTTCATGGACATCCCCGGCGAGAACCTCAACGGCGTCTACTCAGCCAACGAGTTCCTCACCCGGGTGAACCTGATGAAGGGCTACCTCTTTCCCCAGTATGACACGCCGGTGAAGGCCAGCCGCCGGGTGGCGGTGGTGGGCGCGGGCAACGTGGCCATGGACGCGGCTCGTTGCGCCCTGCGCCTGGGCGCCGACCAAGTGATGATCGTCTACCGCCGCTCCCAGGCCGAAGCGCCGGCCCGGGCTGAAGAGCTGCACCACGCGGTGGAGGAAGGAATCGAGTTCCACTGGCTGACCAACCCGGTGGAGGTCCTGGGCGACGAGAAGGGCTGGGTGCAAGGGATGCGCTGCATCCGCATGGAGCTGGGCGAACCCGACGCCAGCGGCCGGCGGCGGCCGGTGGCGGTGCCTGGCAGCGAGTTCGACATGGCGGTGGACGCGGTGATCATGGCCCTGGGCACGCGGCCCAACCCACTGGTCTTCTTCGAGGCCAAGGGGCTCAAGCGCACCCGTTGGGGCACCGTTCTGGCCGACGAGCAGACCGGCCGCACGGCCAAGCCCCGGGTCTGGGCCGGCGGCGACATCGTTACCGGTGCAGCCACGGTCATCAGCGCCATGGGCGCGGGCAAACGCGCCGCCGCCGACATCTCCCTCTTCCTGCAGGGCGATGGGAGCGTCTGGGAAGGCCCGGCAGACAGCGGCCAGATCCCGGCCCGCTGAGGCCGCCGCAAGACGACGATGATGAAGAAGGGCCCGGCAGCGCCGGGCCCTTGCTTATCTCCGGGGCTTTTCGGCCCGCGCTCCAGGTTGCGCCTGCTCCCCATCACCCTCGCGCATGCCCGTCCGTCACCCCCGCGAAAGCCTGTCCTCCGGCGTTTTTTGGGAGGGCGGGAGTTCTTCCCCTGCAACCCAAAGATGAATGTCTGCGCGGGCATGACGGAGCGCCCGCACAAACCTCCTCATCACCGCTGCCATACCAGCGGCTCTTCCATCTCCACCCCTGTCAGCAGGTAGGTGACGCCGTGATCCTCGTAACGCACCAGTGTGTGCGGCGCTTGGGCATCGTACCAGGCCACCTGCTGGTCGCCCACCTCCACCCGCCAAACGACAAAGCGCCCGGCCGGGCTCCACATCGGCTCGGCGCCGGCCACCACTACGAAC